>NZ_JAJEPW010000081.1:0-10237 GCF_020687045.1 Brotocaccenecus cirricatena | reverse complement strand
TCGGTTTTAGGTTGTGTGTTCTAAGAGACTTCCCAACTGCTTGATTAAGAAGTCTTTTAGAGCATACAACACCGCTGCTGAGCTTGTATTTTTTATACTGCTTCACCGCAAAGCAATTCGGTTTGCGCTGTTCCAGCCCCTTGAACATATAGTCCACGGCGTTGAGAAAGTCCTCGTCATCCTCCTTTACCTCCATGCCGGAGATCATGTCCACCAGCGTATTCATGTTGCGATCCTCCTCGGCTCCCTCAAAAATGATGTAGCCCAGCAGGGTGCAGTACAAAAGCGTTTCCGCCTTCGTCCAGAACGGGTCGCCCTCCTTGCCCTCGCCCTTGGTGTTGGAAATGAGGGCATTGACAAACTTTAGAATGTCGGCCTCGGTCTTGATATACGCCAGCGGGTTATAGTGCATGGATTTTGAAAAATCAATGCTGTTGAACACCTTAATTTTGTAGCCCCGTTTTTGCAAAAATGAGCCGACCTGCCCCAGCACACCGCCCTTGGGGTCTACCACCACATAGGAAGAATGAGCTTGCAGGAGTTGGGGCGTGAGCCAAAAGCGGGTCTTGCCGGAGCCGGACGAGCCGATGCCGCAGAAATTGAGGTTGCGGGCGTTAGCGGGATTTTGGGGACGGGTATTCATGGTGAGCCGTTCTGTGGCGGTCAAGATCATATTGTTTTCAAACTTGGGATCGACAAAAGGGCGTATATCTTTTTCAGATCCCCAACGGGCTGAACCGTACTCTTCATCACGCCGGAATTTCTTTGCGTTCTTGCTTTTGAAGCAAATCAGCAGACGGAACGCCACCGCCCCCACAATGCCCACCAGCCAGTCAAAGGGGGCAAGGCCGGGGGCGAAGTCGGCAAAGGCTGCGCCGACAGTCTGTCCCAAACCGATAAACTTATGGGCAAAATCGCCGCCCGCCGCCAGACGGTAGGTCGTCCCCAGCTTGAGGAACACCCAACCGATGAACACATAGGGAATGTTGGGCAGCACATATTTACGGAGCTTATCTGTCACCATGCACGGCCTCCTTGATGTGTCCTTTTTGCGGCTTTTCCTTGGCAAGCTGCTGTTCTGCCTGCTTCATCTGTTCGGGGATCGAGGGCTGCCGGGACTTGGCCTTATCCAGCACCTTGCGGGAATATTCCGAAAAGCAGGCGGTCATAGCGTCTGCCTGCTCGGACTTGAAGAACAGCAGGTATTTCCCCGGTTCGGTCTGATAAAAGGCATAGTCCACATTCCATTTCCGGGCTACCCGGTCAAAGAGCTTTGTGTCCCCGGACAGTTCAAGGCTGTTAGTGGATGTGCCGTGCGCCATGAGCTTTTTCACGGTCTGCTTGCCGTGAGGTGTCTGCTTTGCCCGGTGCGCCTTGGCGATCTTGCGCCCCACCGCCCGGACAACATAGGCAAGTCCTCGGGCGGTCAGCTTCGACGCCTTTACCGATACGGCAATCGTGCGCCGGGAAATATCCTCGTCTACCAGTCGTCATCGCCTCCTTTCTGGTAGAAATATGACCTTGGGACAAAATGTCCCAAGGTCAGCGGTCATCATGCTCCTTTCTCGGGTGCAGCCGTTCGCCCTCCAAAGAAGAACGGTCTATGACCTCCTTGTAGGCCGCCATCTGCTCCCGGATATTCAACTTGGGGTACGCAAAAATGCGGTGTTCGGCGGGAATGTCCTCGATGCCGTGGTACACCTCCTTGAAATCGCCGCTGCGGGTCAGATAGCCCGTGGGGGCGAAGTGGCCGCCCTCGTTGATCCGCATATCCCGCCCATAGGCTTCAAAATCGAAGTAGGGCAGCACATTGTCCGGCACATCCAGTAGTTCCATGTCCTCCACATAAATGCGCCCCAGCGTTTCATCGTCGGTCACGCCGGGGTGCAGATCGTAGCAGTCCAGATTGTGAACGAGGTTGATGATGTCCGCCACGCTGGAAGTATGGTCGCCCTTATTGAGTACGGCCTCCAGCGTTTCGATCTCGTCACTGTCCAGCTCGGAAATGAGATGTGCCAGATGGTTCAGCTCGTCCAAGTTTTCATACTCGGTGAGATAGTCGTATAAGCCCATCACATCGCCGTCAAAGGCGGTGATGAAAAACTCCTCATACCGCACACCGTCCACGCCGATGTTCTTCAGAAGCGATTGCACCTCCTCCGTGGTGGCCGGAAATTTCAGCGTTTCGCCCACAAGCTGCCCCTCGGCGTATTTGCCGAGGTTGGTGATGTAGGCTTCAAATACCGTCATTTGCACCTCCTTTTGTCAGCGCCTCCGCAATCCCTGCCATGATGTACTCGGCACAGGGCAACGCAATGGCATTTCCCAATGCCCGGTAACGGTGGGAGGATAGAATTTCCTCGCCGTCCGCGCCGTACCTTGTCCAGCCCTCCGGCAGTCCCATGAGCCGCTCACATTCCGTTTCTGTGGGAAAGCGGACGCAGCCCCCGGCGGGATCGTCCTCATACCAAAAGGCAAAGGGCGAAATGCCGCCCGCTAACAGAGTGGGAAAAGGGTCAGTTGGCAGTCCGAAGCTGTTTCGGAACGCTGTTTCCGTCCGCTCCTTGGCGGACGCCCGCATACGGAAGCATTGAAAGGGTCGGGTGACTGGTACGCGCCGCCCTGCTTCAATAAAAGAGCCTCGATCTCCGCAGGCGGCGGGCAGCCCGCAATCTCCGCCAAACGCAGGAAGTGACTGCATTGTGCGGGGCTTAAAAAGTATTTCGTGGGAGCGCCGTCCTCCAAAGTCTGCCACAAGAAAGATACGCTGCCGTCGTGCCAGCCGGGGGCTTGTCCAATACTGGGCATCCATGAGCCGCCAAGAGAGGTCAGGCGTTCGCCCTCGCACCATTCCGGCTCCTGCCCATCTTCCAGAAGCAGGCATTGAAACATCGGCGTCTGTGAAAGCGGATAGGACGGCTCTAAAATCCATCCGGTCATTTGATGAAAACGCTCCCATGACGTTTTCCCAAACAGCGATTGCTGGAAATAGACCATTTGTCGCCTCCCTCATTTCACGGATAATGCGGATGGCTTGAAAGAACAGGCTGGACTTTTCTCCCGCAAGTCCCTTGCGGTTTCCGATCTGCGAGAGATTTTGACACGGTGAGCCAAAGGTGATGATATGGACGGGCGGGATCTCCCGCCCGTCCAGCTTTGTCACATCCCCCAAGTGCGCCATATCTGGAAAGTGGCGCTTGGTGATGGAGATAGGGGCTTTTTCGATCTCGCTTGCCCATATCGGCTCAATGCCGCAGCGCACCGCTGCCAGCGGGAACACGCCGATCCCATCGAACAGGCTCCCCAGCTGGAGCGCCGTCATCTTATCTGCACCCCTGTCCCTTGACGGTCAAAATGCCCTCAAGGGTGGTGGCGGTGATCCCCAGCCGCTGGGCAACGGCAATGTCGTTCTTCATAGCCTCGGTGACGGTATGACCGCACACCACCAGCACATGAGAACGGCGGAGCAGGTCACGCCCCATATCGATGCCGCTCTTATGCTCCTCGGGAACGGCGTCATTGAGGAAAAGGGGCTGATAGAGCGTCGGGCAGATAGGCGAAAAGCCTGCCTCATACACCGTGCGGCAATACTGCGCCGCCAGCTTTGTGTTTTCGTGGTCGCTGCCGCACCATGCGGCGGTAATATACGCGAGGGGTCGTTTCATTGTAAAAACCTCCAATTTATAATGTAGTGGGTCAACCCAAACCCCACGCCCTTTCCCATTCTTGGGAAAGGGGCGGCTCTGGAGGATATACCCCCGCCGCTTGCCGGAGAAAAAGCATAGCCGGGACAGGCGGTCAAGGGCTGGCCGCCGTAAACGGCGGTGCGATGCACCCTTGACAGCCCGCTCCCGGCCATGCTGGAATACGGGCGGCGACGGGGGATATAACCGCAAGAGCCATCCGGGGAAACGAAAGACCTCGGGACAAAAAGTCCCAAGGTCACTTTTCCAGATCCGTTTTCTTTTCGGGCTTGCCCAACTCGGGCGGCTGCTTGGCTTTCCAGTCATCCAGCAGAGAAATGATCTTGTCTTTCATTTCCCTCGGGGACTTGTCCTTGCCGAAATACTTTTCCAGTTCCGCACTATTGATGATCACCTTGTCTACCTCCTTTTTCTCCTGCGACAGAATCCCGTCGATCACATCGCCGTTGAGCTTGCCATCCTTGTCCAGCTCCCGCATTTTCTGTGCCTGCGACAGCGAGGGCGAGGACTGCTGCCCCTCGATGGACACGGCGATATACCTCTGATTTTTGGGGCGGATGAATGAGATCTCCACGGCTGGGGTGAACGCCAGCTTTTTCTCGTCCACCATTTTCTGCAAATCTGGCACAAGCTCGGTCAGGCGGATATACCGCTGCACCTGCTTGTAGTTCATGCCGTTGCGATCTCCCACGACCTGCGTGGAGCGTTTTCCTGCGTCCTTGTCCTCCTCACCGGGGCGGGAACCTTGGTGCTTGATGGCCTCCACCTGCATTTTGAGAGATTGAGCCTTTTCCGTGGGCAAAATGCGCTCACGGTGACGGAGGTTGTCATCCGTCATGGCGAGGATGGCTTCATCATCCGTCATGTTGCGGACGATGCACGGCATATTCGCAAATCCGGCAAGCTCGCTTGCCCGCTGGCGGCGGTGGCCTGCGATGATCTCATAGCCGCCATCCTCACGGGGACGCACCAGCGCAGGCTGATTGACACCCGCTGCCTTGACCGACTCCACAAGTCCCTGCATCTCCGCATCGTCCCGGACACCAAAGGGATGATTTTTGAACGGGTGCAGGTCAGACAGGTTGAGATAGACGATCTCCTCTTTTTCGGCGCGGGTGGCGTCACGGGGCGCAGACGGCTCCGGCGTGACCTCCGCACCAGCGGGAGCGCTGCCCTTATCCACGACAGGCTTCTCTGGGGCGGGCTTGCTTTGGGACTTTTTGTCCCGAGGTTTGGGCGGCTTTGCCTTATCGGGAGAGGCCTTGCCATCCTTGGGCGGACGGCCTCTGCCGGGTTTGGCGGCCTTGTCCTTTTCTGTGGGCAGCTTCTGCTTGACCGCCTTTTTCTCCTCCTTGGTTGCTTCGTCACGGGCGGCGGCAAAATCCACCACCTTGCCGGAATGTGCCGGGGCGGGGCCATCCTTGCCGGGAGTGGGCGGCTGCTCCTGTTCCTTTTCAGCCTTGGGAGCTTCGGGCGCGGCGGGCTCCTCCACCTCGGTGTGAGTAACAGCGTCGGCGGGATCGGGCACGGCCTCACCCATTTCAAAGAGCGCCGCCTGTCCCTCGTGTTCCAGCATGACCGCCTCTGCGTCGGTCAGCGCAGGCTCGGGAACAGGTGGCTCCGGCACGGCGGCTTTTTCTACCGCAGGAGCGGGAGCCTCAGCGGGCGGAACTGCCTCGGGAAAGTTTTTCTTATCATCTGCCATTTGCAAACCTCCTTTTCGTGGCATGAAAAAAGCCAGTCCGCAGACTGGCCGGGTGGAAGTGACCTCCCTTCGTGGTTTTATATATGAAAACGCCGCCCGTTGTCCTGTTGGGCGGCAAATTCTATTATTTTCAACAAAATATTTGATACTTTTCAATAACTATGCTATGATAACAAGGTCATAATATACTTGCTATGATTGGGGGCAAAGTAATATGGATAAGATTAAACCTCGGATTTTTATTGCTTCATCTGTCGAAGGGCTTGATGCTGCATACGCCATTCAAGAATTATTGGAGTTCTCTGCGGAATGTACCGTCTGGGATCAAGATGTTTTTGCCCCGTCGTCTGTTACTTTGCTAGATTTGATTAAAAGGGCGCAAAATTCTGATTATGGCATTTTTGTGTTTTCTTTTGATGATACAATAAAGATTAGAGATACGGAAGAGCTTACAGTACGCGATAATGTAGTATTTGAGTTAGGATTGTTCATCGGAATAATTGGTATTGCGAATTGTTTTATTGTTATGCCACGCTCAAATGATGATATTCACCTGCCCACAGATTTGACTGGTATTACACCTCTAAAGTATAATGCTAAAAGAGCCGACAATAATCTAAAGGCCGCTTTAGGGCCATCGGCTAATCAAATTAAAAGAGCACTTCGCAGTTTTTCCCCGCCCGATAAGCAGATGTCTGATGAGTTAAGCCAACAGATTAACGCTATTGGACTCAGTGCTTTTTTCTCATCTAGAGATGATTATAGTAAATACAGGGCTTCTACGCCCTCGATTGATAGGTATATCAATACAGCCAAGAGTAGTATCGAGCTTGTAAGTATTACGCTTACAACTGGTATACAGATTGATGATATTTGTACTGTTATTAAGAATAAAATCAATAAGCAACGCGATTTTAGAGTTACAATTTCACTGCTGAACCCTTTTAGAGATGAATTGTACATGGCTCTTGAACCTGTATTTGGTGCAGACTATTCAAGTTTACAAAACAGTACAAAAGATGCTCTTAAAAGGTTAAGTCAACTAAAAAAATCGCTTTCCGCAGAAAGGCAAAAAAGATTCTCAATTAAAATGCATAATACCTTGCCCTTTGGTAGTGCAATAATTCTTGATGGTAATTTGGAAAGTGGCAGAATTCAAATTGAGACAAAACCTTACAAAGTTGGGATGAGAAAGAGTTTTGCTTTCGAAATAATAAATGACGGAAACTCGTTTTATGACACCATAAAATCTAGTTACTACGAATTAATTCATGATGGTGATTGTTACGAGAATTCGATAGAATAGGAGACTGTTACAATGGTGTATAGTGCGGGCATTTTAGTATATAGATATACCACAGGACATCTTGAGGTTATGTTGGCACATCCTGGTGGCCCGTTTTGGGCAAAGAAAGATGATGCTTCTTGGTCTATTCCCAAAGGAATAATTGAGGATGGAGAGTCTACGCAAGAAGCAGCGCGGCGGGAGTTCAACGAGGAAACCGGAGTAACCATAGACGGTAATCTACTTGAACTTGGTTCAATAAAACAGTCAGGCCAGAAAACAATAACAGCCTTTGCAGTATGTAAGGATATTGATGCCTCAAAAATTCAAAGCAATACATTTGAGATGGAATGGCCTCCGAAATCTGGGAAGATGCAAGTGTTTCCAGAAAATGATAAGGCGCAATGGTTTTCGATTCAAGAAGCTAAAAAGAAAATATTTAAGGGGCAGTTCGGATTTTTAGAAAAGCTAATTTCCTTGTTGGACTATATTGAACCTACTGCACAGGAGAAACCGGCAGAAACCCAAATGTCCTTTTTCGACTAATATCCGATATTGAAATGATATTTTCATGCTTGTGAGAGATTTCAAAAATGCCAAAATTGCACCCCAGCCAGAGGGGAGACATATCTCCCGCGTATTGAAGCGCTCTTTTAACCCGGTTTAGGGGGGTATGTAACCGCACTAACCGGGAGAGCGCTTGAATGGCATTCAAGAGGTCAGCGGTTCGATCCCGCTTATCTCCACCAAAAGAAAACCTTGAAACCGTTGTGGTTTCAAGGTTTTCTTTTTTGTTTTCGCGGGGGACCTTACCCGGCGGTTTTCTAACACATTTTTAACACTTGCCGAGCCTTCATCGCTTTGCGCAGGCGGCAGCACGCCGGTGTCCGATTATCCGGGTAAAAACTTCTTTGGCGCACCCGAAAGGCGTGTGCAGAACACCATTATGATGGCAAAAGCGGGCAGTGAGCCGATGCAGTCAGCCAACGCGAAGAATCAGTGCATTTTTTGACCGTTCTCCCGTCAGCGCTATATCCGATGGGCGCATTGTTTCTTTTTATCGTTTCTTTTACATCTGAATGAAAGCATCGCCGCTTGACAGCCTATCGTTCGGTAGGTATAATATGAGGAAATACCAGACTCAGGAGGAGTACACCATGACAGCAAAAGGAACCACCAAGCAGGGGATATTGGATGCCGCGCTGGAATTGTTTTCCGTGCAGGGGTATGAGGCCACTTCCATTTCCCAACTCGCGGAAGCGGTTGGTATCCGCAAGGCGTCTCTCTACAGCCATTTTGAAAACAAGCAGGCGATTCTGGACGCTCTGATCCAGACCACCATAGGAGAATACGAGAAGCATTCCATTTTTGCCAATGCAGATTGGGATGATCCCGCATTCACAAAGGATAAGGAACATATGACGGCGGAAATGGCGGCGCAGATGTTCCTTGGGCAGATTCGTTATATTCTCCACGATCCGAAAATCAGCCGCGCCAGGAAAATGCTCACCATTGAGCAGTTTCAGAATCCGCAGATGGCAGCGCTGCAAACCAAGCAGAATTACACGGATGTCATGGGCTACTTCACCGGGCTTGTGCGTTTTCTCATTCGTCAGGGGCGGCTTGTAGACTCTGACCCGGAGATCATGGCGGCGCAGCTTTGTCTGCCGATCTCTGCCTGGATCAATCTCTGCGACCGGGAGCCGGAGCAGGAGAATGATGTGATGAAACTGATTGAGCGGCATATCCGGCAGTTCTTTGAGGTATATCAGGTGAAATGAGTTTGGAGCTGAGAGGATGAAATCAAGCAGACGATCGTTTCTCCTAAATCCGCTGTCTATGCTTTTGGCCGGACTGCTTCTCGGCATTGCAGCAAGACTGTTTGATATCTATTTCCAAAATCTCGGAGAGATCTTTTCCCAGATAGCCATATGGATTCTTTTGGGAACAGGGTTTGCGATTTACAGTCCTACAAAGAAAGCGGCCATGGAAAATATATTTCCCTTCTGCATGGGGATGCTGGCGGCCTATTATGTGACGGCAGCCATCACCCACGGGGTTTACAGCCGGACCTTTATCATCGGCTGGGCGGTGTTCGCCCTGACCTCCCCTGTCATGGCCTATTTTGCATGGATGGCAAAGGAACCCGGTGCTTTCTCAAAAATCATCGCCGCAGGAATCGCAGCTGTGTCGGTCATGAGCAGCGTCCTGCTTTTTGACCATTTGCGCCTTTACGATTTTGTCATTGACGGGGTGCTGATTTACATTCTGTTCTTCAAAAAAATCAAGCGATCACAGAAAAGAAAGGATTGGAACGAATGAAACCGGAGGAATTATATCCATACATAGAGAAAAACCAGCCGAATATCTGCCAGATCAGCGTCCTGCAAAACGGGCAGGAGCCTTGAGGTGAGGCGTGGAACGGATTGAGAATGCGCTGCTTCCGACACTGCGGCAAAACAAAAGGGTTGAGATGATATGAACTATATCCGAATCACGGAAGAAAACATCGACAAGGAGCACATCTGCTGCGCCATGTCCGGCAAACAGAGCCTTGTGAAAAAAGAGTGGCTGAAACGGCGCTTTCCCGAGGGGCTTGTCTTTTACCGCAGCGAGGAGCGGGGCAAGTGCTTTATCGAGTACATTCCGGCAGAAAACGCCTGGGTGCCCATTGAAGCAGCGGGGTATCTCTATATCAACTGCCTGTGGGTCTCCGGCTCCATGAAGGGACACGGCTACTCTAGCGACCTGCTGGACGAGTGCATCCGGGATGCCAAAGCGCAGGGGAAAAAGGGCCTGTGCATCCTGTGCGCCGAGGGACGCAAGCGGGAGTTCCTTGCAGCCCCGCAGTTTCTTGCGCATAAGGGCTTTCTGCCAGCCGGAGCCATTTGCTTCGGACTGGCACTATTTCCAATTGGGCCGGTCCGCGAAAAAGGCGCTGTCCATGTATTATGCCAAACCGCCCTTTCCGCGAACATAGAGCAGGATTTCTTTCATTCACCCACGCTTTCATCGTCACGGCGCTCGATCTCAGCAGAGCGGTCGAAGTCGATCTGCAGGATGTCATCCATGGGGATCCTCACACCGCTGCGCATGATTACCAGCCGCTGGTACTCGTCAATTTTTCCGATCTTACCCGTCTCAGTCAGATACGCGCCCCCGTCCTTCCGCTGGTCCGGCTTGAAGTAGGTGACGGAGGCCTCCGGTTCTTCGTCTATAGCTTTCATAAGGAGCTGGAATTTCATATCCAGCGCCGTCAGGGCCTCCTCATCCAGCTCAATCTTCTCATCCGTCAGACGCCCGGTTTCTCTGATGGCGGAGTCATATCCGGTCAGCGCGGCAAAAGGCGCAAACTGCGCCGCACGGTCTGACATCGGCATCTGCGGGCGCGTCTTGGAGACGTGGTGCGGGAGATTCATAATGGAATCGTATTTACTGTTCGTGTGCATTTGCAATCCCTTTCCCAGACAAACTGGAATTTTCAAATTAGTCTTTGCAAATAACCTTTGAACCTTCACCATCAATTACAATTCCCTGACGGTT
>NZ_JAJEPW010000080.1:0-10792 GCF_020687045.1 Brotocaccenecus cirricatena | reverse complement strand
CTCCGGCGCATCGCGCCGGAGCCGGTTTTCACATTCCAACAATTACCCCTGCCGCTCCAGGCAGGCCTGATAGGTGTCCCACAGGTCGTCGTTCATCTCCAGCACCATGCGGCCCAGGCGCAGGCCCGCCGCCGTCCGGGTGTGGCGATAAATGCCGCACAGCTCGTCCTCCTGACTGCACCGGCCATAGGCCAGCAGGGTCCGGGGGTCCTTCCTGGCCCACTGGCCCAGGGTCACCGTCTCCCCGCAGTAGGGGCACTGCACCTCCGTCATGGCCGGGTCCTCCTGGCCCTGGGCCAGGGAGGCATACACCCGCCCCTGCACCAGTCCGGCCGCCCGGTCCTGGGGATACTGCACATACCGCAGGCCGTATTCGTCCATGCACCCGTCCAGGTCCATCCGCCCGCAGATCTGCACGGTATTCCGCGCATCGTTCAGGGCGTCGTGGGCACGGTCCGGAGTCAGCTTCAGCAGCTCCATCGCCCGCTCCAGGGAGCACTGCCGGTCATCCCGCATGATCTCGTGGCCGAAGATCCGCTGCAAATCGTAGCAGCAGGGCATCTCCGCGTCCATTCCGTGCATCAGCAGGTTGTCCATCAGCACCGGAATGTCGTCCGGTCCCCAGGTACACAGGCAGCAATTCTCCCCGCACCATTCCATGAAATCGGCATAGGCCCGGGGAAATTCCGGGGCTTTTTCCAGGTCCTGTGCCCGAATTTTCGTCAGCTGCACCACGTCGCCGTTCATGTGGGGATAAAACCGGGGGCGGATGAAGGTCTTGAAGCTGCCGGTCTCCCGGAACCGCTCATCCAGCCGCAGGGCCCCGATCTCAATGATCTCCGAGTCGAAGAAAAACGGCTCCCGTATGGCGCTGTCCGGATTCAACGGCTGGTTCCACTCCAGGTCCAGGACGATATAGGAAAAATCAGCCACGTCTGGCAGCTTCCAGAGCCTTGCCCTTGCGCTCGGCCTCCTGGAACTCCTCCTGGGACTGGGCCATGGCCTGGGCCAGCAGCTGATCGGCCACGGACTTCAGGTCCATCTTCAGCACCCGGTCGATGACCTCCTGCTGCTTTTCCGGGGCCACGCCGTAGATGGTCATGCCGCAGGACAGGAACCGACGCAGCTTCTGCTCCATGGTGAAGCTCCGGTCGCACTTGCGGGCCATGAAGCTGCGCAGCATGCCGGAGGTAGCCAGCTCCAGCTCATAAAAGTCCTGCCGGGTATAGCCGGGATGCTCCTTCCCGAACAGCTCCACCAGCTTGTCCGTCACCACCTGATGTATATAGTTGGCGGTGGCCGCATAGGAGTACGAGGAGACATACAGCTCCCGCAGCCCCTCGGTCTTTTCGGCAATATACAGCTGGATGGCAGGCTCCACGGCGTAGAACATCACCGGGTCATAGTCCTTCCCCAGCAGCTCGTGCGTAACGGCGAACTGCTTTTCATACATCCACTTGGTCAGCTTCAGCAGCAGCGCCTCCTTGTTGGCAAATACTGCAAAAAACGCGGACGGGGACATACCCGCTGCCTGCGCGATGGCGGCGGTGGTGGTCCGTTCATATCCGTTTTCCAAAAACAGCCTGATAGCTGCATAGGTCATCCGATTCTCTCTTTCGGCGACCTTGGGCTGTGCTCCTCTCGGCATAGCGTCCTCCTTTACAACCGTTTGAACGATTTTTCCATCCTGACAGAGTATAATATTGTATATTAGCAACAAAGCTATACTACATTAAGGTTAGGGCTTCCTACCTGTTAAGTTAGTATTTTAACATATCTTTTATTGTTTTTCAATGGGCGACACAAAAATTTTAGAAATTGTTTTTCTGTGATATATTGTGCTGATTTCTGCCGATATGACCATATATTGTGGTACGCATGCCATGCGGCTGTCCGTGCTATACGGACAGGTTTTCTCCTTGTGTCGTCTGTTTCCAGTATATGACAGCACCCGCCGATTCCGTTACGCGGAATCGGCGGGTGTATATACATATGAATCTACTGTCTGTCGGCGGTTATTTACTTGATGATCTCGCCGGCGGCTTCCTTGGCCCGGATCTCCTTCATGGCATCCTTATGGCTCAGGTTCACCCGGCCCTTCTCGTCGATCTCGGTGACCTTGACCCACATCATGTCGCCCACCTTGCAGGCGTCCTCCACCTTCTCGATGCGCTTGTCCGCCAGCTTGGAGATGTGCACCAGGCCGTCCTTGCCGGGAGCCAGCTCCACGAAGGCGCCGAAGGTCATCAGGCGCACCACGCGGCCATAGTACAGCTGGCCCACCTCGGGCACGAACACGATGTCGTCGATGCACTTCTTGGCGGTGGCGCAGCTTTCGGCGTCGGGGGAGGCAATGTGGATGGTGCCGTCGTCGTCGATGTCGATCTTGGCGCCGGACTCGGCCACGATCTTCTGGATGACGCTGCCGCCCTTGCCGATGACCTCCCGGATCTTGTCGGGGTCGATGTGCAGGGTGACCATCTTGGGGGCGTACTTGCTGACCTCGGGCCGGGGCTCGGCGATACAGGGCAGCATGATCTGGTCCAGGATCTGGCACCGGGCGTCATAGGTGATGTCCAGAGCATTCTTGATGATCTCCATGGTCAGGCCGTCGTTCTTCAGGTCCATCTGGATGGCGGTGATGCCCTTCTTGGTGCCGGCCACCTTAAAGTCCATCTCGCCGTGGAAGTCCTCCACGCCCTGAATGTCGATGAAGGTGGTGAAGGAGCCGTCGTCGTCCTGGATCAGGCCGCAGGAGATGCCGGCCACCGGGGCGGAAATGGGCACGCCGGCGTCCATCAGGGCCAGGGTGCTGCCGCAGATGGAGCCCTGGGACGTGGAGCCGTTGGAGGATACCACCTCAGACACCACGCGGATGGCATAGGGGAACTCCTCCACCGGGGGGATCACCGGCAGCAGGGCCCGCTCTGCCAGAGCACCGTGGCCGATCTCCCGGCGGCCGGGGGAACGGGCGGGCTTGGCCTCGCCCACGGAGTAGCCGGGGAAGTTATAGTGGTGCATATACCGCTTCTCGGTTTCCTCCCAGATGGTGTCCAGCTTCTGGTTGGCGGACAGGGTATCCAGGGTGGCCACGCTCAGCACCTGGGTCTGACCCCGGGTAAACAGGCCGGAGCCGTGGACCCGGGGCAGCACGCCCACCTCGGCGGCCAGGGGCCGGATCTCGTTCTTCTGGCGGCCATCCACCCGGTGGCCCTCCAGCAGCCAGGCCTTCACGATCTTCTTCTGGAACTTATAGGTGATCTCCTCCAGGTACTTATCCATCTCGGGATAGTCCTCCAGGAACAGCTGGTGCCACTTTTCGATGAGCTGGTTCCAGCGGGCCTCCCGGACGTTCTTATCGTCGGTATCCATGGCGGCCTTGGCCTGGTCCATGGTGGCATCCACGATCTTCTGGAACAGCTCCTCGTCGAAGTCCGCGTGGGGATAGTCAAACTTGGGCTTGCCGATCTCGGCCACCATCTGGCCGATCAGGGCCACCTGCTTCTGATTTTCCTGGTGGGCCATGCGGATGGCCTCGAACATCACGTCGTTGGGCACCTGGTTGGCGCCGGCCTCGATCATGACCACCTTCTTGCCGGTGGACACAACGGTCACGTCCAGATCACTGACCTTGCGCTGCTCGCTGGTGGGATTGAACACCAGCTTCCCGTCCACCAGGCCCACCTTCAGAGCGCCCACGGGGCCGTTCCAGGGAATGTCGGAGATGGCCAGGGCGGCGGAGGTGCCGATGAGGCCGCAGATCTCCGGGGAGCAGTCGTGGTCCACGCTCATGACGGTGCACATAACGGACACGTCGTTGCGGAAATCGTGGGGGAACAGGGGGCGGATGGGGCGATCAATGACGCGGGAGGTCAGAACGCCCTTCTCGCCGGGGCGGCCCTCCCGGCGGTTGAAGCTGCCGGGGATGCGGCCCACGGCGTACAGCTTTTCCTCGAAGTCTACGCTCAGGGGGAAGAAGTCGATGCCGTCCCGGGGACGGGCGGCGGCGGTGACGCAGCACAGCACACTGGTCTCGCCATAGGTGACCATGACGGCGGCGTTGGCCAGCTCCGCCAGCTTTCCGACCTCCAGGGTCAGGGGGCGGCCCGCCAGGTCCATGGTGTACTTGTGGTAGTGGGGGAACTGCCGGTGGGTAATGATGGTAGACATGGTTTGGCTCCTTTTCATTTGAATTTTCCGCATGGGAGCCGGGGCCGTTTAGCACTTGAAAAAGTGCCGGAAAATACCCGGATTCCGGCATTTTTTCAACTGCTAAAGGCTTTGATCGGCTCCGCACACGGGCAGGGATGGTGTGAAAGAAGGGTGGTGCGCACGGGGCACACCACCCTGTCTTCAGCTTACTTACGCAGACCCAGCTTGGCAATCAGGGCACGATAACGCTCGATGTCCTTCTTGGCCAGATAGTCCAGCAGACGACGGCGCTTACCGATCATCATCTGCATGCCGCGGCGGCTGTGAAAGTCATGGGGATGAACCTTCAGGTGCGCGGTGAGCTGGTTGATGCGCTCGGTAAGGATGGCGACCTGGACCTCGGGGGAACCGGTGTCGGTCTCGTGGGTGCGGTTGGCCTCGATGATGGAGGTCTTCTGATCTTTCAGCATCATAGTTGTGTTTCCACCTTTCTTTTTTGTGCGCCCACATCCTGAGTGCCGGGACAGGCAGAGCATCCGCGGGACTAAGGCAAGGGGCATGGCACGCACACAGCGTACTCTGATACGATAGCACAAAATGCGCCGGTTGTAAAGAATAAATTTTGGATTTCCGCCGCATTTGGCCAAAATTGTCCCGGTTTCCGGCGGGACATCCCGCAAAAACCGGGTTTTGTCCCGATTTTTCCCCGGGACAGGCCGGGACGCGGACCCCCGTCCCGGCGCTTTTTCCCTGGGATGCCGATTTTTAACAAAACGTTCACGTCCCCGGCATTGCAAACCACGGCCTTTTACGCTATCATGTAAAGTAGTAAATCAGGCCCAGCCGGGCCAACAAAGGAGAAAACAATATGAAGGGTAAGAGCGGCTACCTGAAATGGGGTCTGACGATCTTTCTCACCGTCTGCGCCATTCTGGTGTTTTACGACACGTTCTATATGAGCGGCGCACTGCAGCGGCTGCTGTCCAAGCTGGCGTCCATTCTGTCGCCGGTGCTGGTGGGCCTGGTGATGGCCTATCTGCTGGCCCCCATCGTCAACTGGTTTGAAAAGCTCATTCTTTCGGGCCTGCACCGGATCAAGGGGCTGGAAGGGAAGACCATCCCCCACGCCGCCGGGTGGCTGCGGGCCGTCAGCATTCTGCTGACCTGGGCCATTGTGCTGCTGCTGCTGTATCTGATGTTCAGCGTGGTGATCCCCCAGCTCATCGACAGCGTGGTGATGCTCATCAACAACGCCGAAACGTATTACAACAAGATTTACGGCTGGATCACGAACCTGCTGGATAAGAACCCCAAGGTGGAGGACTGGGTCAACGAGAATCTGGAGACCTATTACCAGAATCTGCTGGACCTGCTGACCAACAAGGTGCTGCCCGGCGCCCAGCAGATGCTCACCACCATCACCGGCGGCGTGATCTCCGGCATCTGGGGGCTGGTGAGCTTCGCCATGGACTTCCTGGTGGGCATCATCGTGTCGGTGTATATGCTGGCCATGAAGGAGCAGAGCCTGGCCCGCTGCTGCAAGCTGCTGTACGGCGTGTGCAAGGAGGCCCACGCCCGCTGGATCGCCCGGGCCGTTCGCCGGGCCGACGGCATCTTCAGCGGCTTCGTCCGCGGAAAGCTGCTGGACTCTCTCATCATCGGCATTCTGTGTCTCATCGGCTGCACCATTCTGGGCATGCCCTATGCCCCGCTGGTGAGCCTGATCGTGGGCGTTACCAACGTGATCCCCTTCTTCGGCCCCTTCATGGGCGCGGTGCCCAGCGCCTTCCTGATTTTGCTGGTCAGCCCCAAGAAGTGCCTGATCTTCGTGATCTTCGTCATCGTTTTGCAGCAGTTCGACGGCAACATCCTGGGCCCCAAGATCCTGGGCGACGCCACGGGCATCTCCAGCTTCTGGGTGGTGGTGGCCATTCTGGTGGGCGGCGGCTTCGGCGGCGTGCTGGGTATGTTCCTGGGCGTGCCGGTGTTTGCCTGTTTGCAGGTGCTGGTAAAGTATCTGGTGGACCGGCGTCTGCGCCGCCGGAATATGCCCACCGAGGCATATTGCTATGTGAACCGGGACCGGGAGTCCCAGCCACCGGAGCAGCAGTCATAAATGCATCAAAACCTCCGGCTAAGCCGGAGGTTTTGATGAGACTATCCAAAAAGCCTCGCAGAGTTTGCCGCCCGCAGGCGGCAAATCAAGTGAGATCATTTTCGCCCGGGGCGTGTACCTGGGCGAAAATACTTCTCAGTCTGCAAGTGTGGAATTTGTCCGCTTTCAGCGAACAAATTATGCGCGCAGCAGACTGCAAGCCTTTTATCCCCAAAGGGCTTGCCCTTTGGGGATAAAAAGAAAAGCACGGCCGAAGCCGTGCTTTTCCGGTTAAACCGGTTGTTTACTTGCCCATGGGGGCGCCGCAGTGGGGGCAGAAGTTGCTGTCGGACACAGTGCCGCAGACGGAGCAGGTCTTGGCGTCGCCGGACTCCTCCTGGGGCTCCTCGTCCTGGGTTTCCTCCTTGCGCTTGGCGGCCTCCAGCTGGGCGATCTTCTCCTTGGAGGCGTTAACGGCGGCCACAACGTCCTTCACGGCGTCGGGCAGCTCACCCTGAAACTCGGAGACGAACCACTCGCCGATGGCCCGATAGTTCTTCTCGATCTCCCGCTGCTCGGAGAGAATTTCCATGTTCATCTTGGCGGCGTCGGTGGCAGCCTTGGCCTTCTCGGTGGCGGTCTCCGCCAGATCCTTGGCCTTTTCGGCAGCCGCACCGGCCACCAGCTGGGCCTTCTTGGTCAGTTCATCAAAAAATGCCATAGCAATGATCTCCTTTCAGATTCTGAAATTCTTAATTAGGGCCATTATACACCAGGGTGGGCGGTTTTGTCAATGCTCGATCCAGTCGGAGGCACGGGACACGGCGCGCTTCCACAGGCGATAGTCCCGGTCGCAGTCCGCCTGGGGCCGCAGGGGTTCAAACACCCGCTGGCTCCGGCGCAGACGGGTCAGCTCCTCCAGATCGCTCCACACGCCGCAGCTGAGGCCAGCCAGGGCCGCCGCGCCAAAGGCGGTGGTCTCCACCATCCGGGGCCGGTCCACGGGGATGCGCAGCAGATCCGCTTGCAGCTGCATGAGAATGTCCGATACGCTGGCCCCGCCGTCCACCCGCAGGGCGGTGATGTCGCACCCGGCGTCCTGCCGCATGGCCAGCATCAGGTCCGTCACCTGGTAGGCGATGCACTCCAGCACCGCCCGGGCGATGTGGGCCCGGCCCGTGCCCCGGGTGACGCCCAGAATGGCCCCCCGGGCGTACATATCCCAATACGGCGCCCCCAGGCCGGTGAAGGCCGGGACCACCACCACGCCGCCGGAGTCCTCCACGGACTCCGCCAGACGGTCGCACTCCGGGGCGGAGTCGATCAGGTGCAGCTCGTCCCGCAGCCACTGGATGGTGCTGCCGCCGTTGAAAACGCTGCCCTCCAGGGCGTAGGCCGTGCGGCCCTCCACCTGCCAGGCCACGGACGTCACCAGCCCCGCCCGGCTGCGGACGGGCTTTTCCCCCACGTTCATCAGGGTGAAGCAGCCGGTGCCGTATGTATTCTTGGCTTCGCCCGGGCGGAAGCAGGTCTGGCCGAACAGGGCGGCCTGCTGGTCCCCTGCCGCGCCGCACACCGGCACCCCCGCCAGCTTTTCCAGGCCCGGGATGCCTTTTTTCACCAGGCCGTATACCTGACTATTGGCCACGGGAAGGGGCAGAATAGACATGGGTATCTCCAGCAGCTCGCAGAGCTCCGCATCCCAGCACAGCCGGTGGATATCGAACAGCATGGTCCGGGAGGCGTTGGAGTAGTCCGTGACGTGGGAGCCGGTCAGCTGCCAGATGAGCCAGGTTTCCACCGTGCCGAACAGCAGGTCCCCCCGGTCCGCCTTTTCCCGGGCGCCGGGGACGTTGTCCAGCACCCAGCGGATCTTGGTGGCGGAGAAGTAGGCGTCGATCAGCAGGCCGGTGGCGGACTGGATGCGCTCCTCCAGCCCCCGGCGCTTCAGTTCCTCGCAGAACTCCGCCGTCCGGCGGCACTGCCAGACGATGGCGTTATATACCGGCCGGCCGGTGGTCTTGTCCCAGAGAATGGTGGTCTCCCGCTGGTTGGTGACGCCGATGCCGGCCACCTCCCCCTCCAGCCCGGCTGCGGCCTGGGCCGCCGCACGGCGCTCCGTCTCCCAGATCTCCATGGGGTCATGCTCCACCCAGCCGGGCTGGGGATAGAGCTGGCGGAAGGGATACTGGGCCTTGGACACAATGTCGCCCCGGCGGTCAAACACGATGGCCCGGGAGCTGGTGGTCCCCTGGTCCAGCGCCAGAATATAGGTTCCCATAGAAGTCTCCTCTTTCTTTTTGTTTCAGAGTATGCTAATATAGGGTATTATAACACAGAAAGGACAGGATTACCATGACGGATTTCCAGGAATTTACCTTTCTTTCCAGCGACGGCCATACCCAACTTCACGGGGCACAGTGGACCCCGGCGGACCGGGAGCCCATTGCCGTTTTACAGATCGCCCACGGCGTGGCGGAGCACATCCTGCGGTATGACGATTTTGCCCGGTATCTCAACGACCGGGGCATCCTGGTGGCGGGACACGACCACCTGGGCCACGGCAAATCCCTGCCGGAGGGCGGCACGCCGGTGTATTTCGGCGACGGCAGCACCTGGGAGACGGTGGTGGACGACATCCACCTGCTCCATGACCGGCTGCGGGAGCAGTATCCGGATCTGCCCATCCTGCTGATGGGCCACAGCATGGGGTCGTTCCTGTCCCGGTCGTACCTGATCCGCTATCCCGGCACAGTGGACGCCGCCATCATCATGGGCACCGGCTGGCAGCCGGAGATGACCATCCGGGGCGGCCTGCTGCTGGCGGGAATTCTGTCCGGGCTCAAGGGGCCGGACGCCGTCAGCAAGATGGTGACCAATATGGCCTTCGGGGCTTATAACAAGGCCTTCGGCGACAAGCCCCGGACCCCCAACGACTGGCTGTCCGCCGACACGGACAACGTGGACCGGTATATGGCGGACCCCCTGTGCGGCGCGGACGCCACGGTGGGCCTGTTCCGCCAGATGCTGCGGGGCCTGCGGTTCAACCAGACCCCCGGGAACATCGACCGGATGGACAAAAACGCCCCCATCCTGCTGATCGCCGGGCAGGACGATCCGGTGGGCGATATGGGAGCCGGTGTCCGGCGGACTCACGACGCCTTCAAGCGGGCGGGGGTCAGGGACGTGACCCTGAAGCTGTATCCCGGCCTGCGGCATGAAATTCTCAACGAGGCCGCCATGCGGGACACGGTGTACGGCGACATCGGGGCCTGGCTGGACCGGGTGCTGGGTTAACGCAGAGACGCCAGCAGGTTGGGCAGGCCCAGCAGGTCCACGTTGTGGGTCCGGCGCAGCAGGCGGACGGTGAAGAAGCTGTCCGCCGTCAGCACCAGCAGCAGGGCCAGCCCCGCCCCGGCGGGGGCGTGCAGGGCGATGGGGTGCAGCAGGGGCTGCACCTGCCGGAGGGCGAAGGCCGTCAACGGACCCCATACCACCGCAAAGGGCACGCAGACCCGGCGGTTCAGGTCCATGTGGGTGCCGGAATAGTCCCAGAACATGACCCCCAGCAGCTTGTCATAGAGAAAGTGCACGGCGTATTCCACGGCGGTGGCCGTGAGGCCGCCGTAAAAGGCCAGGCGGAGGAAGCCCCGGGTCAGGTCGGCGGGCAGATGCAGCACCGCCAGCATGGCCAGGCCGTACACCGGGCACAGGGGCAGCAGCAGAAAGCACTTGCGCACCTGATGCCGGGACCCGGTGACGGCGGCGAAGATTTTTTCCAGCAGATATCCCAGAAAGCTATACAGACAAAACAGCCACAGCCAGTACACGGCGACGCCTCCCTTCCCCCTCATTCTGCCCCGGGAGAGCTGCCGCGATACCCGGGCGGAGGCGGGGAAAGGGAGGAAAGATATGGACCAGTGGGAGCAGCTGCGGCAGCAGTGCATGAGCTGCTGGGCCTGCGGCCTGGCGGATACCCGGACCAACGTGGTGTTCGGGGTGGGGTCCCCCACGGCGGAGGTGCTGCTGGTGGGCGAGGCCCCCGGGGCCAGCGAGGACCAGCAGGGCGAGCCCTTTGTGGGAGCCGCCGGGAAGCTGCTGGACGATATGCTGGCCATGATCGGCCTGCGGCGGCAGGAAATCTACATCACCAACAGCGTCAAGTGCCGCCCGCCCAAAAACCGGGACCCTCTGAACACCGAAAAGGACGCCTGCGCCGGATTTCTGCGGCGGCAGCTGGAGCTGATGCAGCCGAAGATCCTGGTGTGCCTGGGACGCATCAGCGCGGCGGAGATCATCAGGCCGGATTTTAAGATCACCCAGGAACACGGGCAGTTTTTTGAGAAAAACGGCATGTGGATGACAGCCCTGTATCACCCGGCGGCCCTGCTGCGGGACCCGGGCAAGAAGCCGGAGACCTTCCAGGACCTGAAGCGCTTGCAGGCCAAGATCCGGGAGGTCTGCACCCGGACGCCCATGGAATTTGCATAATCGTGAAAGAGGCCCTTGTCCATGACGTCCTGGGAATACTCCGCCTCGCCGCTC
>NZ_JAJEPW010000007.1:0-79584 GCF_020687045.1 Brotocaccenecus cirricatena | reverse complement strand
TCATGAGGGCGTGACGGCACGGGCGCTGGAGCGGAAAGGGATCATCGCTGACCGCTGCGAGATCAACCGGCAGATCAGGGCGGACAATGCGCTGCTGCGGGAGCTGAAAGCCGAAATCAAGAAGCTGGCCGCACTGGTCGCTCGTACTGTCCCCGCCATTGCGGAAGGGCTGGAAAAGCTACGCAGCCGTGTGCTGATCTTCTGCTATCAGCTCTCTCATATTCGCAACGGCAAATCGCATATTCAAAAATCCCTTGCCGTATGGAAGCCGGAGCTGGAGCGTTACACCGGTCTGGTGCAGCAAATCAAGGAAAAGAGCAAGGAACGCAAAACAGTGGTTGCCGAGAAAAAGGCATTGCCAATATACCATGTGAAACGCCACAAGGCGCTGGCTGTCCGCATTGCAGAGCTGACGGAAGATTTAGAGGAACTGCGTTCCGAAAAGGCGCTTCTTTTTCAAAAACTTGAGTATGCGGAGGATGCAGGCGCAGAGGAATTCCGCAAGGATATTGCCACCATGGAGGCTGGACTGAAAAAGCTGGAGGCGCAGGAGCAAAGATACTCTGCCGAGTTGGATAAGGCGCTGGCTGAATACGCAGAGCTGAAGGCACAGGCTTCGGATTTTGATTCGGTGGAGCTGTACCAAGCACGGCAGGTCCTCCGTCCTGCGCAGGAAAAGGCAGCGGAAAGGCAGTTGGAGGAAACCTTGCAGAAGAAGCCTTCTCTTATTATGCTGCTCAGCGCAAAGCAGGAAGTATCCAGACTGCTTGGAGAGGACACAGAAGAGCGGCAGGCACGGCAGATGGTTATTCGTCGGCAACGGTCAGACCCGCAAAAGCCCAAGCACTTCCAGCGCTAAGTGATAAAAATGCACATTTTCCCTATTGACTTTTCAACTCTAATCCGTTAGAATAATACTAACAGATTAGAATGAAAGGCCGATAGAATGAGTACACCAAAAGTTTTTGAAAGCGAATACCGTTTTTGCCTGATCCTTTGGGATCATGAACCCATCAAGAGCAGAGATTTAGCTCAACTTTGTGAAGAGCAACTAGGCTGGAAGGTTACTACCACTTACACGGTAATAAAGCGTTTGTCGGAGCGTGGCGTGATAAAGAATGAGAATACGATCGTTTCTTCGCTGGTATCCAAGGAGCAGATACAGACAGCTGAAATTGAAGAATTGGTCGAGAAGAAATTTGCCGGTTCGATTCCAGCTTTTTTGACCGCATTTACCAAAAGCCAACAGCTCACGGCAGATGAAATTCAGGAGATGCAGCAGATGATTGACCGCTTTCGGAAGGAGCATCCGGATGACTGAATTGTTTATGAAGCTGCTTAATATGAGCATCAATGCCGGATGGCTTGTTCTGGCTGTTCTTCTTGTTCGCATCATGTTCCACAAAGCTCCAAAATGGCTGTTCCCCTTATTGTGGAGCTTTGTTTGGATCCGGCTTCTCATGCCAAACGCATTGGAAAGTCGCTTGAGTGTCATTCCTGATATAAGTGGCTTTTCGGCATCCGAGCAGGGCCTGCTTTCTGCTAAAGGTTTCACTGCTCCTGTTCCTTATGTTGGAATCGTCTGGTGTACTGGTATGGCAGCAATGCTTCTGTTTGAAGCATTAAGCTATGTACATCTCCGCAGCAAAGTAAAAACTGCTGTCCGGCTCTCGTCAAACGTGTATCAAAGCGAGCATGTGAATGCTCCATTTATTCTTGGCCTGTTTGCGCCGCGCATCTATATTCCGTTCCATATAAAGAGCAAGGAATTGGATAGCATAATTGCACATGAACGTGCGCATATAAAACGCCGCGATCATTGGCTAAAGCCCATTGCGTTCTTAATTCTTTCTCTTTATTGGTTCAATCCTTTGATTTGGATTGCGTATTATTTCCTTTGTAAAGATATTGAGTTGGCATGTGACGAATACGCTATCAAGGATATGAGTGATTCTCAGCGCGTTGCGTATTCGCAGACGTTGCTCTCCTGCACTGCAAACCAGCGTATTTTTGCGGCCTGCCCGCTGGCCTTCGGCAGTAAGAATGTGAAAACACGAATCCGTGCTGTACTTTCTTATCGAAAGCCTCATACTTGGATCATAACCGTGACCGCGATACTTGTTTTGGCAGTTGTCGCCTGCTTTATGACAAACCCGAGACAACCAAAAGAAAGTACTGCTCAGGGTAGCAACTATATTGATCTAAATCAGCCTCCAACATTGGACGTGATTCAAAATGGACAAACTATTTCGGATAGAAGTAGTAGCGAAGATCGGCAACGTGAAGTAGAGCTTGAGAGCACTTTGTTGGGAGAAGCGATAAAGAAGCAAGAGTCTCTTACTCAAATTCAAACAACTGATTTTTACAGATGAAAAGTCCTACGTTATCTATAGGATTGACGTTAATTTAACTGTCGATGTGGTTACATGGAAGGAAGGAAAATTCATGAAAATCATTTGAGGAAGCACATGGCCTGTCTGTTCAACGGATTCTGGCTCATGTGCTGAACCAAGAAGACATCAGACAAAAATCAGTTAAAAAGGAGCGTTGTTTATGCAAAAGATCAAGTCACTGGCCGCAGTTTTTCTGGCCCTTTTTATCCTCGCAGCGATTCCGACACAGGCTCTCGCCGCCGAAGCTCATGTTGATGCTATCACTGCACATACTCATCAATGGTATTTTGACCATTATGACACTACGTATATCCCAATTGACGATGAAACTCACTTAAAGACGCTCTATCCTGTGTATAAATGCTCCGTTTCTGGTTGTAGTGCTTTCGACATCAGGGATGGTTATGAATCAACGCCGTCCCATACAATGACCAGTTACTCGTATACGGGGAGCAATTATCATGCGGGTAATTATCATTATATCCGCTATGAACGGCATTGCGTCCAGTGTGGACATTCCACTGGCTATTGGGATCATTACAGCTGCCCCGGTAATGGGCATTGCATCCTGCCCCAGTCTGTTTTCCCGGTTTTGACAGATAAGTAAGTGACAGCTGAGCAGCGGCATGGGTGAATATTTCTCCCATGCCGCTGCTTGCATTATTGGAGTGCAGTTAAATGATTGTTTTCTTTTACGAAAAGGTGCGCTTAAAGCGCGGCGCTTGGCAGACGGTGAGTATTGTATTGCTGATAGCTTTCCTTTGTGCATTTTTTACTCTCTTTGATGGCTTCATTTGCCAGAAAGAACAGGATATGGAGAGCGCCTACGCAGTGATTCCCGTAACTGTCGTCGTATCCAATCTTACCGGCACGAAAACCGATGACCTGAAAATTACAGACTATATTATCAACTACTTTCTCTCTGACAAATATGCTTATGGCGGGGAGCTTCAGGAAAAAGCATTTTCCTCCTATGTGAAGGATGTTTGCCTGAAAGCATCTGTCTATTACAGCCAAGGGACGGGTTTTTCGAGTCGGCAAAAGCTGATTGGCATTACTTCTGTTGATGCCGCATCGGAATTGGCACCCGTTTCAGGAAATTCGATTACTTATTTTGAAGGATACGACGAATCAATTTTTACCTCAAATAAAGCAGCGTGTCTTGTTTCGACCGCAGCGGCAGAAGAACTGTCGCAAGATACTGATAATAATGGTAATGTCATATTGACGGTTCAGATGTCGCCTGCTGCGACCGGTGAAGCGGCCACACAGATTTCGCTCGAAATTGCTGGGACGTATTCGTCGGAATCTCAAACGATCTATTGTCCATTCAGCTGCGTTGCCGCAGTACAAACAGAGCTGGATGGGAAGATTACGGGGGATAGCTTGAGCGCCACAGTGCGCGATAATCATGAGCTGGACGAATTCCGGAAAATACTGATGCGTCACTTCGCAAATGTGGACCCATCCGGGCATCAAGAAGAAATCAATAATTCTCCAGCTCTCCGATATCAGCAATTTGCCATAACAGTTCATGACGAAACACTCCGCGAAACTCTGAATGCTTTGAATCGAAATTTGCAAACACTGTATCGACTAAAACCAATTTTTGCCTGCACAGAGGTCATGATTGGCACCGCCGCAGGTTTTTTCTATATTCATATCCGAAGGCGGGAATTTGCCATTGCACGATCTCTTGGTACAAAACGCATTGAAACGGTCATTATGGTATTCGTCGAGATATGTCTGATGTTTTTGGTTGGCGCAGCTATTGGAACAATTCTCATTCTGTTTGTCCAAGAGACTGCCACCCAATATGTCATGGCCGCAGCACTCTTTTTTGCTATGAATGTCGGGGCAATTACAGCTTGCTTGATGGCAACTGGAAAAAGCGGAATCCGATTACTACGGGAGGTTGAGTAGCATGTCCGTATTATCTGTGCAAAGTGTTTCTTATTCATACAAAACAAAATACCAAACTGTTCAGGCTGTAAAAGACGTCTCGTGTGATTTGAGTGCTGGAACTCTTTATGCGTTAGTCGGCAAAAGTGGAAGTGGGAAGACAACACTGCTTTCATTACTGGCAGGACTGGATACGCCGCAGAGCGGAGACATAATGGTCAACGGCCAGAGTTTGCGGGAAATAGACGTGGATATCTACCGCCGCAAGCAGGCGTCTGTGATTTACCAAAGCTATAATTTGTTTCCACTTATGACTGTTTGTGAAAACGTCATGTACCCCTTAAAGCTGCTGAGGCATTCCGATGCCGATGCAAAAAAAGAGGCACAGATTGCTCTTGAAAAAGTCGGTCTGGGCGAAAGTTATTGGAAGCGACTCCCTGCCATGCTGTCAGGCGGCGAACAGCAACGAGTCGCAATTGCTAGAACATTAGCTGTTCATGCGCAAATCGTTCTTGCAGATGAACCTACGGGAAATCTGGACACAGAAAACAGCTCACAAATTATTCAACTGCTTTCTAAACTGGCGCATGAGGAAACCTGTTGCGTGGTAGTTGTCACACATGATTTGGAGGTTGCCAAAGCGGCGGATGTCGTATTCCGTATGGACAGCGGCAGAATCAAGGAGGACGCTGTATGACACCTTTGAAACAGCTTTTTCGTCAACCAGTTCGCTTGCTTGCAATTATCCTGCTGGTGGGAATGGCTTCCGCTTTTATCTGTCTGAGCGCAGGCGTATTTTCATCTGCAAAGGCAACGCTTGCGCAAATTGAAGAACGCTATGTGACAATTGGCATCCCCACAACGGAGACAGAGGGTGTGACAACAGAGTACAACGGGCTGACGCTCCATCATGAAGAAAGTATAATTAGTCAAGATATGTGGGCATATATGGATCAGCTTGCTGCTGATGGAAGGATCATAAAAGGCGCGTACCAACAAAAATATATCAGTGCATATTGCCCCTCTATTCAGACCGTTACCAGCGGAAATGAAGATGGCACATATGCCCCCAGCCTTGATACGCCATATGGTCGAGCGATTTTGGTAGTTCGTATCACGTCAGTAGATGAGATAAATCTGCCTGAGTTTGCTGAAATTGCGTCCGTATCTGTTACCGCTTCGATTGAAAACGTGATTAAACTTCATCAAGACTATGCTGTTCGCAGCACGCTATACCTTACTATAGGGTGTAACTCTCGGGAAGAATTGGACGCACTTGACATTCAGGTTGGGCGACGCTACTTGGTTTATGGATCGGAATATATAGACCGAGACCTAGAACTGCGCACGACATTAGCAGAATCGCACCGGTGTTCTGTAGAAGATATTGATTTGTCTCGTATATCATATGACTTGACGGCAGATGAAAAGAAAACCGCTTCACAAGATTTCATACCAGTAGCAAAATACTCTTCTGGTGAAAAAACGTCTATTTTGGGACAGAACATGGTTGACGCAATAGATTCCTGTGCAATGACTGTTACACACTGGCACGGACTGTACCCAGAAACACAGCCAGACTATGCAATTGACGGTTCTGAAACGGGTGTACTGCTAAACGACCAATACCTTGATGTATACATGACCCCGTTGGAAACTGGTCTGGATGTCTTTCTAAGCTCAAATGCGGGAATTGAATGGCGGAGCGCAGCCCAAGAATTGGATACGCAATATCATACTGTCAGTGTGATTGGTACAGATCTTCTGGAAAGCATGTATTGTTTCCATCAAAAGGACTCTTTCGTAACAGAAGGACGGAGTTTTGGGGCGGACGATTACAAAAATGGCTCTAATGTCTGCCTGATTTCTGAAACAACTGCCATTGCAAGCGGACTTGGTACAGGAGACTGCATTGATTTGTCGTTCTACTGGGGTCCAAATCCTCTTGCCGATTTATCAGCTCCGGAATGGAAGGTGCAGCCACAGCTTTTTTCCCAAAAGATTGGGGTTTCAGGTGATACGAAAACGTATCAGATTATAGGAATTTACCGACAGTCGGACTTATGGGATACCGCAGACTATCGCTTCCTTCCGAATACCATCTTTGTCCCTAACGCTTCTCTGCCAGAAAATTGCTATAGTAGTCGAAATGGCGTTTTCTTTACATACGTCTTGCAGAACGGGAAGGTATCTGCGCTCCAAGATGCGCTGGAATCACATGGATATCCGGCAAACATTCTGTTTTGCTTTGATAACGGGTACACCGAAATTGCTGAAACCTTGCATGGATTCTATAGCAGTGCGCAGCAGCTTCTTTTCGCTGCCTGCACAACAGCGGGCGCGGCTCTGTTCGTATTTCTTGCACTGTTTGTAAACCGTCAACGGCGGACGCTTGGACTGATGCTCTCGCTTGGTTCCGGCAAAAGGACCGCTGTGATGTTTAGCTGGGAGATAGCCGCAATACCTATCATCCTTGCGACAATAGCTGGGATCATTGCTGGAATCCTTACAATGAATGCTACGACGCTAAGCCTGTTTTCCTCCGTTTCAGAAGTGCTTAATACAAGTTTGAGCGGTGCAGCCACGATTGGGTATAACGATATGATAACGGAAGTCGTATCAATGCCAATTGCGGTTATTGTGGCAGGTATCCTGCAACTGATTGTTTATATTGTGGCGACTTACCTGCATTTGCAGCGGTTGGCGCAACGATCCCCGCTTGAGTTAGTGCGGAAAGGCTAAGCTTGGGTATTAACAAGAAAAGCAAACTTGATTGGTTATCAATTCCAATACTTCATTTAGAGAGCGCCCTGTCATGATTTTGTGCAGGGCGCTCTCTTATGAGGAAAATACCCTTGACAAATCTCTTCTCAAAAGAAGTTGCTTGCCAAAGTCGCAAAGGAAAAGGGCTACACAAATCTGGTTCATTTCCTGGATGACGGTATTTCCGGCGTGACGATGGATCGCCCCGGCTTCGTGGAAATGATCCGCCAGTTGGAACAGGGAAAAGCCGCCGCTGTCTTTGTCAAAGACCTCTCGCGCCTGGGGCGCAACTACATTGAGGTCGGACGTTTGACAGAGGAATTTTTCCCGGACCATGATATCCGTCTGGTGGCCGTTTCGGATAACATCGACACGGCAGAGGGCGAAAACGAGCTTGCTCCGATCCGCAACCTGTTCAACGAGTGGTACGCCCGCGATATCAGCAAAAAGCGGCGCATCAGCAATAAGATCAAGGGCAATACCGGTGAGCCGATGGGCCAGCCGCCCTACGGTTACATCAAGGACCCGAACGATCCGAAGCATTGGATCGTGGATGACGAGGCAGCCCAGGTTGTGCGCCGCGTTTACAGCATGACTTTGGAGGGCTTCGGAACAGAGCAGATCGCCACCCAGCTTGAAAAGGATGGTGTCCTGACCCCGCGGGCCTACTGGCTCACGAAGGGCATCAAACGCCCCGGCAAGGGCAAACAGCAGCCGCCTACCAAGTGGAACAGCTCTACCATCACCAAAATTCTCTCCCTGCAAGAATACTGTGGTGACATTCTCAATTTCAAAACTTATTCCAAGTCCTACAAGAATAAGAAACGAATCGACAATGACCGTGAGAATTGGGTGGTGTTCCAGGACGTCCATGAGGCGATCATCGAGCGTGCTGTGTATGAGCAGGTGCAGCAGAAGCGTGGAAAAATCCGTAAGCGCCGCACCAACAACGGAGAACACAATATGTTTTCCGGCCTGTTGGTCTGCGCCGATTGCGGCAGTAACCTTCACTTTCACTTCAATCAGGGCAATCCGGAGATCAAGTATTTCAACTGCTCCAACTACAAGGGCAATCGCGGCACCTGCACCTCTACCCATTATGTCCGCGTAGACTTCCTGGAGGAAGTAGTGCTGGGAGAGATACGGCGCTTAACGAAATTCGCCAGCCTCTATGAGGACGAATTTGTAAAAGCTGTGATCGGTCATTCCCAGCAGGCGGAACAGACAGACCGCAAGCTGAAGGAAAAAGAGCTAAGAACGCTCCTTGCCCGTGATGAAGAATTGGACGGCCTTTTTGAGCGCATCTATGAGGACAATGTTTCCGGCAAGCTCTCCGATGACCGCTTCGCAAAAATGTCCCGGCGGTATGAGGACGAGCAAAAGGAACTGTCGGAGAAAATAAAAAAGCTCCGCTCCGAAATAGAGAAGCAGAGCAGCCGTTCCATGACAACGGATATGTTTATCGGTCTTGTCCGCAAGTACACCAGGGCAAGAAAACTGACGCCCAGGATGCTGAACGAACTGATTGAGAAGATCGAAGTGTTCAATGCTGAGAAGATCGACGGCGTATGGGAGCAGCGGCTTCGCATCCACTATAACTGCGTCGGAACGATTGAGATTCCAACGGTGCTGCCCCTGCCGATCCCGGAAGTGTCCGTAAATACAAGAAAAGGCGTAGTCGTCAACTACGCCCCCTGTGAACTCGCTGTATAAAAAGCGAGTGTTCTTACGGCCTTTCAAATGCTATAAGAACACTCGCCATGCAAAGGACGGTTAAAATCGATATTTTTGTTTTTGGTGCAGAAGGCGCCGCAGCTTATAAAACAGGGCCGGTCTGCTCAATGCCAGCTTCCTGCACAGGGGTAATATCCATCTCAGGCAGATCGTTCAGATAGCGTTCCACATTCCGGTACTGCACTCCATTTTCCAGTGCGGCATCCTCACCCCGATACAGGACATAGCGTCCCCGGATCGGGCCAAATCGCCGCTCAGTTTTATCGCATTTTTCCTGATCGGCCAAATGCCGGTATTGTGCGGAAACCTGTTTGTCACTGTGTTTGATCTCGAAAATCTCGCAGCAGTTTTCCTTCTCGTCATAGATCACCATGTCAAACTCGCCGACCGCAAACTGCAGCTTGAACACCCGGTGTTCTCTGTCAGCCGACTTCATGGTTTCCAGCAGGACAATATCCTCCAGCATCCGTCCCCGTACTTCTTCGAGGATCCTGCCCGCAGCCTGGGTCTTCTCCAATTCGCTGAGAGCTGAAAAGGTCTCGTCCTTCATCAGCGAGTGGACAAGAGCCTGTGCCTGACAGTATCGCATCCCCGGCTGGGTAAACAGGATGTGTTCCACAGACTTTGCTCCTGGGTCAGCGGTTTCAATGGGACAGTTTACGATCAGTTCCAATGCGGAGAGATACTCTTTGATCTCCCGGATATGGGTATCTGTGATACCGATGGACTGTTCCTCTTTGTTGCGGATATCCAGCAGCTCCATCAGGCGCTGGGTGACCGATTCCGTATCGATATGATCCAATATCTCGGTACGCTTTTCGGGGTCACGCTCTTTCCGAAGATTCGAGGCGGTCAGCCGTAGATCGTGAGATTGGAAGTCATCGGTCAGAACCGAGAGCAGGAACCGGTGGTTCATGTCCTCGATAATCCGGTTGATGGCGCTGGTCAGCTCACCGGCCTCATACAGAGAGTACAGGTGGCGGAAATGTCCGCCTGCCTCATAGCAGGCCAGGGAATGCTGAATGTTTTTGCAGATCGCTGTATCGATGTACCGCCGTGTGGACTCATCATCCCGGAAGGAGGCGTCCTGGGCGTTGACATCTTCATCATCAAAAGCAAGCTCACCGGCCCGCAGCGTCCCGCCATAGCGGATATATTCATCAATGCTGTCGATCCCCAGCAGGCGGCTGTATTCCCGGTATGGGATGAAGGTGGTGTGGATGGGCTTTGCCCGGTCGTAGAGCTCCTGATCCATCGCCAGCCAAAAACCGAGGGAGTCCGTACCGGAGAGGATGATCTTCATTCCCATCGCCGCAAACACATCGGAGAAGAGAGCCGCAGAATCGATGAAATCCCGCATCAGGGTGACCTCATCAATGAATACATAGCGGAAGCCCGCATCGAACAGTTTTTTCAGATCCCGGTTCATCATGGCCATGGTATCGCTTCTGCGGGCTTTGATATAGGCCGTGCGGCTGAGATCCTCTTTGCTCATTCGGGCGATGGCCTGCCGGAGCATGGTAGTCTTTCCGGTCCTGCGTAGGCCAAAAACCAGGCAGACCCTGTCGCTTTCATTGCTGTAGAGATAATCCTCCAATTGCCCGAAGCAGTCACGGAGGCCCCAGCCCTTTACGCCCTGCGACATGGCGGCCAATCCTTTACCAACAATTACACTGGTTTCAAAGTCCAACTTGGGCTGGCGCACTTTGGGCATCTTGGCTTGCAGCTCTTTCAGCTGTGCCTGCAATACTTTGCGCTGCTCTATTTGCTCCTGCAGCGGCTCCAGTTCGCCATCCCGCAGATATTGGCTGTGCTTCTTCCCATTTTCTGTCCACTGATGATAGTAGCGCGTCTTTCCGTTGATCGTCTTCTTGGAAATATAGCCGATGGGAAGGGCGGCGATCTGCCGCTCCAGTTCCTGAATCTTTTCTTTCATACCGCACCTCCATTCTGCTAAATTTATTATACCCCATTCCTCTTATATATTCAAGGGGTTATAAGGGGTTATATTGTTGTAAGCAGTACCGCACAGAGCAATTTCTGTGCGGCACTGTTATGATTTTCTCGTTTACTCAAATTTCTAATCCGGAAATCTGCTCCCACTGGAGGATATATCTGTCATTGATGATCCGGTTGTCGTGGTAATGCCCGAAGAACCAGTATGTAAACTGGCACCGCTGATTGACCGTTTCCAGAAAATCGGTGAGCTGGTCACTTCCATAGGAGGGGTCGATTTTCCGCACGACACTGCTGGGACCGCAGTGGGACAGGATGCAGTCTACCTTCCAGTTTACCTGCTCCAGATTTTTCAGTGCCTCTACATATTCACGGGCATTTGGCATTTCTTCCGCCCACCAGGAGCGTCCTTTGACCCGGAACATTCCCCGCATTCGGCGCAGCAGCCAATACTTTTGTTCGAAGTCGGGGTCCTCCGGATCAAGGACGCCATCCTGAATGTCGTGGGAGGAGGCTCCTCCCATCGTGAACCATGTGAGACCGCTGAAGGTGAATATCTGGCCTCTCATCAGGTGGAGGATATTTTCCCTCACCTCATGTACTCTGCCGCCGTGCCATTCTTTTTCCGGCAGGGCATTCAGCAGATCAAAGTTTTCATGGTTTCCATCCACAAACAAGGTGGTGAAGGGTTTCTCAGCCAGCCAGTCCAGCCAATGCTGGTCTTTCTGGCCGCCGTCCCACAGCCCTCCAAAATCACCACAGATGATCATGTAGTCATTTCGGCCCATCTGCGTTTGCTGGGGGAAGTATTTGCTTCCGAACCGCTGGAAGCCGCCGTGGGTGTCACCGGTGATATAGATCATGCGGCCTGCCTCCTTTGCATGGCCTGAGTGATCTCTGTTCCGTCCTTGAAGCAGATGAGCAGGCTATCCTTGTCCAACACCTTGATGTTGCTGACCAGCTGACGGACGGTGAGTTCATCAAAATCCGTAAGGGTACCGCTGGCCTGCTCCAATGCCATGTCAAGTTCTGCCAGCCTGCTCTCGAAGGCCGCTGCGCCTCGCTGTTCCTTTTCCAGCTCCGCTTTTTGGGCCATGAGCCTCGTCTTGGCTATGTTGACCTGTTGAAGCTCCTCATCATAGTCGGTACAGTCAGCGCCGGCACTGACGATCAGCTGGAACAGCTCCAGCTGTCGTTCCTGCAGGTTCCGGATCTGAAGCTCCACGGCAGGCAGGCTCATCGTCTGTTCTTCTCCGGCAAGGACGGCCGCAATACCGGCTTTCACCGCGTCCTTGGCGGCCTGCATCCGGAACAGCTCGTTCATAGCGGAGATGACGGCGTCGTGGATGTCGCCCTCATCCAGAGTGGGAGACTGCTTACAAATCTTCCTGCCATGCTCCAGCCGGTTCTGGCACCGCCAGACGACCCGTTTGACCCCTTTCTGCGTCCAGATCACCCGGCGATAAGGGCTGCCGCACTCCCCGCAGACCAGCAGCTCGCTGAGCACATACTTTCCGCAGTATTTCCCGAGCTGCGTCTTCGCTTTGGAGGATGTTTTCTTCAAGCTGGACCGGCGGGCCAGCTCCTCCTGTACCTTTTGGAAGGTCTCCCGGTCAATGATGGCCGGGTGGCAGTCATGGACATAGTATTTGGGAAGCTCGCCGTTGTTCACCCGCTTCTCTCTGGTGAACAGGTCAGCAATGTAGGTCTTCTGGAGAATGGCGTCACCAATATATTTTTCATTGCAAAGCATCTTCTGGACCACGCTGTCATGCCACACTGTTTTCCCTGTGGCTGTTTTGATCCCATCCGCCATCAGGTCGGTGGTGATCTGCCGGACGCTGTGTCCCAGCAGAAACCGGGAGAAGATGCGCCGGACAATGGCTGCCTGCTCCGGGTCGATCTCCGGCTGTCCGTCCGCACCCCAGCGGTAGCCGAGGAAGGTCTTGCAGTGGTAATAGACCTTTCCATCCTTGAAGTTCTTCCGGTGGCCCCACCTCACATTGCCGCTGAGGGATTCGCTTTCCGCCTGGGCCTGGCTCATCATGAAGGTGAGTATCATCTCGTTGTCCATGAAGAGGGTGTTCACATTCTCTTTCTCAAAGTAGACTCCCACGCCGTGCCGTTTCAGGCGGCGGACATAGTTCAGGCCATCCAGTGTGTTTCGGCAGAACCGGGACACCGATTTGGTGATGACCAAGTCGATTTTTCCACGCTCACAGTCCCGGATCATTTGGAGGAAATCTTTGCGCTTTTTGGCCGAGGTGCCGGTGATGCCCTCATCCGCATAGAGGCGGACCATTGTCCAATCCGGATTGGCGTCGATTTTTTCCGTGTAGTATTCGATCTGTGCCTCGTAGCTGGAGAGCTGCTCCTCCTTGTCAGTGGATACCCGGCAGTAAGGCGCAACTCGCAGGTGCTTTTTTCGAAGATCCCGTTCTGTCATCTGAGGGTCAGCCGGAATCATAGTGACCAGTTTGGGGGTGGGGGCGGTTTTCTGTATGTTCATGAGGCACACTCCTTTTGATCTTTTTGGGATAGGCTGATCTCTCCGCCTTTGCCGATGCACACATGGGTTACTGCCGACTCAAAAAGTTCCCACAGGGTTTCTTCGTTCTCCGGCTCCAGCTCCAGCTTCTGCCGCAGCAGTGCCCGCCTGTGGGCCGGCGTTGGATCGTTCAGGCCGGCATACCGCTCGGCAGCGGCGGCCATGATCAGTGTTTTCATATATTCCGGGTTGATATCGGCCCGGTTAAAGCAGAGGGCCAGTTCATTTTCGATGCGAAGGGCATCTGTTGAGGCAGGGGCGGCTTTAGGAAGCCGGATACACTCAGGAGAATGAGCCAGCACTTTGAGCTTCTGCACCACTCGTTCCAAAATGATGCTGTCATCAAGATATACACTGCCGCCGCACTCTGGATTTTTACACCGCCAGCGTGGGCGGCCACGGGATTTGGTATCCCGCGCCATCTTTTCTCCACAGAGGGCGCAGACCGCCTTGTCCCGTATAGGGATGATCTCGCTTGGGCATGGAGCGTAGGTGTTCTGTTCTCCCCGCCGCAGGCGGACAGCGAGAAATTCCTCATCTGTCACCAGCTGGGGATAGCCATCCATCCCGAGATACCGTTCATTCTCCAAAATCCGCTTGACCATGTGTTTGTTCCACTGGGCAGTATGTTGATGATAGCGCACACCTTGCCGGGCCATCTCGTCAGCAATCTGACTGTAGGAGCCGCCCAGCAGATAGCGGGAGAAGATAGCCCTTACAAGCTCTGCTTCCTCCGGATGGCAGTTGATCCTGCCGTTCTGGACCTGATAGCCGAAAGGAATTTTTCTTTGCCACGCCATTTATCGCACCGTCCTCTCTATGTTTTCTGCCAGTTCCATCCCATTCAGCAGGCGGAACTTCAACCGTTCCGGGCTGATAATGATGATCCGCTCAATCAGTTCCCCAAACAGTTCCCCAAACAGTTCCGCGGGAACCTCATCCAGCCATTCCGGACCATCCTCCAGATACTCCATCATTCGCTCTGTGTCATGGATCTGCCGGTCTTCACCGGCTGCCTCCAGAAGACGGCGTCGCAGCTTCCTGAGCTCCCGCAGCTTACGGTCGATTTCATCCATCTGGGATAAATAGAGAGCAGAATCCACATACCCTTTCAACTTCAGCCGAACAAGGACGAGATTCTGCTCTGAGATACGGGCTATTTCATTGTCAATATCACTGATCTTGCGATTGGAGCGGAGTTCCCGTTCCCTAAGCTCCTGCAGTTGGCTGAGGACAGGCCGCAGGACGGTTTCCTGACCAAGTTTCAGCTTGTGGTAGAGCCGCAGGACAGCCGCCGCAATTTCTGGTTCTGGAATCTGCGGGGTAGGGCAGTCTGCTTTGTTTCCATCGTGGCGGCGGCAGACCCAGTAAGTCTTTCCCCCTGTGATTTTTTTGCGACAGAGAGAGCCGCATCCCCCGCAGTAGATGTGTTTATCATAGCGGCTGCCCTTACTTATACGGTGCGTCCCATGGAACTGCCCCTTGCGGGAGGACATCAGTTCCTGTACCCTCTGAAAATCCGCACAGCTTACGATGGCCGGGTGGCTGTGCTCCACAAAGTAGCGGGGCTTCTGGCCAAGGTTTCGAACCTGCCGGAATGGAATCGTATCTGTGGCGCAGCTTTTTTGCCAGATCATATCTCCGGTGTAGGAGATATTGGTCAGGATGTAGGCCACCGTACTGGGATGCCACTTCTCGCGGTTTCGGCCTCGATCCACCCCGAGCTGGTTCAGCTCCCTGGCGATATCATCCTTTCCCTGGCCGCTCAGATAAGCGGAGAAGATGCGGCGGACCACCTCAGCCTCCTCCGGTATGATCTCCAGATCCCGCCCTGCCAGCCGGTAGCCATAGGGGACGGAAGATGGGACAAACAACCCCTTTTCCATCCTCATACGGACACTGAAGCGCATATTACTGGAGTGGTTGGTCGATTCCATCTGGGCGAAAGCCCCATAGATTTGGGCAACCTGTTCCGAGGTCATCTTCCCGGTATCGATGTTCTCCTTTTCAAAGTGGATCGAAATACCCAGCCGGAGTAGTTCCCGCACGAACTGGATGTATTCCTGTGTGTTGCGTGCAAAGCGTGAGATCGATTTGCAGAGGACCCGGTCGATCTTTCCCTCCCTGCAATCGGCCATCATTCGGTTGAAATCATCCCGATTCCTGGCTTCCAGCCCAGAGATACCTTCATCGGCATAGATATCTACCATCTCCCAGTCCTCTTTGCCAGCGATGTGCTTGGTATAAAAGTCTACCTGGGCGATATAGGAGTTGACCTGGTCTTCGGAGTCACTGCTGACTCGGGCGTAGGCTGCCACCCTCAGTTTTGCTTTTTCGGGGATTCTTGGGTCGATCACCGTGACCTGCGGAACTCTTGCGATGCTTATGTTTGTTTCCGTCATATCTTTTTTGACCTCCTCTCAGCAACACACACTACCACAGTCCTTCCGCAATAGCCATTACCAACATCAACGAAAAAGAAGCGGGAAAACTGGGCAATCAGCTATTCTCATATAGAGCCTGTTCAGGCGAACAGCAGAGTGGGCCGGAGCTTCCGCTCCAGCTCAATGCGGGACTTCTCCGCTTCATCCACTGTCAGTAGGCCCTTTTCGGTGAGCTGCTCCAGCAGCTTCAGCGCGGAAAGAAATACAAGGTTATCTTGAAGTTCTATCTTAGTCATAAAACACCCTCCTGTTATGGAGGGGCCGCCCACCGGAGCCGATGAACGGCCCCGATCGTTCCTGGTCTATTTTTAAATGGCGGTATCCTGAGTGCGGGTAAAATCAGATGGTATTATAGATTGGGAGAAGCCCAACGCTGACTTCCAGCGCATGGTCAAGCTTGCACATTTGGTCTTCTCCAAGAGAACCAAGCTTATCCCTCAATCTGCTTTTATCGATGGTGCGAAGCTGTTCCAGCAGGATGATAGAGTCGCGGTAAAGACCTGGGACTGGAGCATCCAGGTTCACATGAGTAGGAAGTTTATGCTTACCTTTCCGGCTGGTGATCGCGGCTGCGATCACTGTGGGACTGTGCCGGTTGCCCACATTGTTCTGGAGAATGACCACAGGACGGATTCCGCCCTGCTCGGAGCCAACTACCGGCCGCAGGTCTGCATAGTAGATATCACCCCGGCGGATGTCCTCTTTGCGGTATGTTTCCATCATTTGCACCCCCTGTTTTTCTGGCTTAATACCACAAAAATAGGGATCGCTTCTCTGATAACCAGATCCCTTGCAGGATTGGAATGGTGACTCATACAGCAGTCATTCCGGTCAGTGAAAGGGCTGGCATAGAGCAGAAGCGATCCCCATTGCTTCTGATATTAAGACTTCACATTCGTGTTGTCTTTCTTTGGCGCTCGTATTCGACACTACTTCCCCAAGCGCAGGAGACTGTGCCACTGGCATCAGCTCCATAGGGCGACCATCTGAACCGCGGCTGGCTTCACCGCGTCATGGGACTCTCACCCCCGGCAGGATCTCTGTCGGCCGCCCTCATTGCTTGATCCCCATTTCGGTGGGGGCTGTGACTGGACGGAAGTATCATTGTCCCTGACGGAATCGTTGCGATACAGCTTGCCACAGGCTGTTTTGTGGACGGATGGACCCGCTTGGCACCTTATTTGGCCGTCGTTGATAGATGGTGATCAGCTGATTGACAAAACCGAACAAAAATGTATAGGTGTCTTCGTTTTCAACCCATGCCGCTCATCTACAGGTGGTCTTGGCGCATCCTCCAGCGTCGCTTGCTTTTTTCAAAAGCCCCGCCAGGAAAGTATTCAGACAATCGGATATTTGGTTTTCAAGGAACAAGTGAGAAGCAGTTCCTTCTCGCTTGTATAGGGGAAGATGTCGGCATTTTAATAACCCTCCAATTTCAATTTTCCAAAAGTTTTTTCAATTGTTTGAGGATGCGGACTTTCCGCTTATGGACCGCAGGCTGAGAGATGCCAAGTTCCCCTGCGTAATCCAGTTCGCTTTGGCCCTCAAAAAACAAACCCTGCACCAAAGCTTGATCCGCAGCAGACAACGCTGAAATCGCTTGGTACAGGGCCTCTTTCTTCATTTGTTCAAGGACGATATGTTCCGGGGTGTTGATGGCGTCAATAAACTCCCGGAAATTTTCATAGGCGCCATCCTGACCGCCGATCATCCCGCTTATCTGGATCTCATGGTCAAAAAAACTCTGATCATTGTCCTTGATATTCCACCGGGTTCTGCAGTAAGTGCGATAGACCTCCTCAGTCACCATGACTTCTTCATATTCCCGAGTGCAGGTGTTAAAAACAATAAGGGTAAACTTCCCGTTGGATTCCATGTGCCTTTCCTCCAAATTTCAAAATTTTGATGGCGAATCAAAATCTTGAGATCAGGGGTACTTGGCAACATAAGCCTCCCAGCCCATGCTGGCCCTCCCAATGCCGGGCAGAAAAATAGCCGGGGACGCATTTCTGCATCCCCGGCTGATCCCTGCCGCCATATTGCGGCAGGAATACAGCGGGCCGAGACACTTTACAGCGTCCCGGCCCTTCTCAGCTGGTCCTATTCATTTTTTCGCATACCTGCCACTGTACTGAGTATAGCAGAGGCAAAGTCGGAAGGGAGTAGGGATTTCGTCGGTTTTTCATCGGGAATCAATCGGGATAAAGTCGGGGCATCTCCAATTCTTCCTGAAGTTCCGGCACAGCATAACCAAAAAGGCAGAGGGACAATAAGAAGATTGCCTCACGCTTCCGGTCATAGAATACGCTTCGCTCCATATTCAGCTCATCCAGCAGTTCCTTTTCTGTGCTGTTGAAACGGTGGATAAATTGTTTGGTCAGGATCTCATAGTAAAGTTCCCCCCGGTCAGGGTATCGTTTCAAGCGGAGAAGGGCACGGTCGATCACATCCACCAGCATCCGGTTTTCCATCACGCAGCAGACCCGTTCCTCAAACTCCTGCAGATCCATATCCGGGGCGAAGCTCTGTAGATAGATAAGCCCGGTATCAACGTCTTGAGCACCCAGCTCCCAGGCATACTCATGCAGTTCTTCCATCCGTTCACTGAGGACCCACACCACATCCCGGTAGATTTTCAAAATCAGCTTTACCCGATGATAGGCCAGCTGGCTGTCAAATCCAAGGGTCGCCATCTGTCTTTTGCATTTCTGCACAGTGGCGCTTTCTTTCCTCATGCCATTCTCCTCCTTCCTTGTTCGCTAAGCTGCGAACAAAATGCATACAACAAAGCCTGCGAACAGCGGAGCGGCTGCGCCCCTCTCTCAGGAGGAGGGGCCTTGCCGTACCAAACTTATATGAGATTGCGTGTTTCCAACCGAATACGCATGGCCTGCTTGGAGACTTGGAAGGTCCGAGCCATTTCCGCAACCAGATGTTCATGGCTTCTGCCTGCGCGCAAACGGTAAAAACTCCTTTTTATTTGCGGCAAGGGCATGAGGAGAGCAGTAGCCAAGGCGTCAGCCTGCCATTCGACCAGACCATAGCTTTCATCCAAAGATGTTTTTCCTTCATAGGCAGCCACATCGCCTGTGCCAGAATACAGCTTCTGGTGCAGGACCCAGTGCCCCAGTTCGTGGGCGCAGGTGAACCGCAGCCTGCCGAGGAGCCTGTCCACACAAAGCCGCTCCTCCACTAAGATCGTTCCAGCTTTGACGGCGATCAAGCGGTAGCGTTTTTCATCTTGGTCATACAAAATGGCAGCGCCCTCATCGAAAATTGTTTCCCCAAGGATGCTCCCGTTCTTGCGTAGGCAATGATATTCCAGAGTTAGATCAAACTTGGTTTCTATGATAGTTTCAATGGGGACTGCCTGGGGAGGTCCGTCCAACAAAGCGGGATCGTACTCTTGCAGGATCTTCCGTCCAATGGTTTCAATTGCGTCCAATCGATACTTTGGTACAGACAAGAAAATCCCCCCTTAGTTCTGGCGGTTCTGCAACATTTCCATAAATGCTTTCCATTCCTCATCGGTAGCATCTACTTCTTTTGCCACTCTCAATGCTGCGCGGACGATGTCATGTTGGCGGATATAGTCAGGTAGATCGGCCGGAACTGTCTTCCTGGAATCTGCGGCTAAATCCAGCAGTATTTCATGCTCCTGCTTATCCAATTCCAGAAAAGAAGAGATACGCTCTACAAACGCTTCCTCTGGCGCCGGCCGGCGCCCCTGCTCAATATCACACAGGTACCCATTGGAGATACCGAGGTGTTTCGCGGTATCCCGGAGGTTTAATTTGGCCTCTTTGCGCCGTGTGCTGATGAAAGCTCCAAAGGTCACTGGTATCCCTCCTTCATAGAGTTTCGCTGGTTTGCGAACATCTTGTTTATATTATAGCCAGTACATCTGTTCGATACAAGGATAAAAAAGGAAACGGAGGTCAGGTGTTAAAATTTCATAACACCTGACCTCCGTTTTAGAGAAAACTGCGGGCGATCCGCTTCATTTCTTCCACACACTTCTGGGGTGCTATGATCTGAATACCGCCCATAAATTTGAAGACCCAGCCGTAAAAGGTGCTGCTTGGATCGACTTCGATTTTTGCAGCAAAGTGTTCCTCGTCATATGGACGAGTGGGTACAGATTCTCCATAATGGTCTATGATGGTTTTCATCAGTTTGTTCTCGCAGAGCAGTTCAACAGAAATCGTGCGGTCAGCAGCAAACATATCAACGATCTTGTTGGTGTAGCCCGCCACATCAAAGCCTTCATCGGGTGTAAAGCCGGCGGGAAGTATCTTGATCCCCGACAGGCGGTCTACTCGGAAATGGGCCATCCGCTGGTGCTTGTAAGAAAAGCCAATCAGGTAATAGTGGTCATTCTTCCATTCCAAAGCATAAGGCTCCAGTTTATAGAGGTAACCGCCATGCTTGAGAACTCGTTTTTTCTCGGGCGTATATTCATAATACTGGAACTGTACCTGCCGCTTTTCCAAAATCGCCGTTTGGATGGCATCAATGATGTAATAGACTTGCTCATTGTCCGGTTTCACCCGACTGGATAAGCTGGCGAGCTGCCGAAGCTGCTCTGCCTGATATGTGCCGGCTAAACGGCATAATTTCTGCACCAGCTCCTCGGATTTCTTGGCAGAAATGATCTTCGAGGATGCTACTGCATCTGTCAGCATTTTCAGTTCTGGATACTCAAACAGGCGACTTCCCATAAAATATTGGTTTTGGGTACTCTTAACCACCACAATATCAATCCCCGCATCGATCAGCGCATTGGTATCTGCGTAAACAGTCTGCCGCACTGCCTGAATTCCTTTTCCATTCAGATGGGCAATGATGTCAGATACTGTGGCGGGATGGTTTTCATCGGTCCGCTCATAGAGAAACCGGAGTAATTCCAGTATCCGCATATTTGTTGAATTCTGCATACTTCACCTCCTCGATTCTTAAAATGGCCTATTTTGTATGGTGTCCAGCCCCAAAGACCAGAAGCAGGGCGACAGCACAGAGAAGCAGGCCGATCCAATTTCGATCTATAATCAGCTTGATCACCGCCACAAGCAGAAGTCCGCCTACCAGGAGCACAACGCCATTCATTCAGCGTCCTCCCGAAGCATAGTTTCCCATGTTGATGTCCAGCACCCCTCTGGGCGGCTGGATCAAGGCATCTTCATATTGGCACTTCCACTGGATCTCCCGGCACATCTGGCCATCCGCCACGCCGTCTATGGTTTCCCCATCCTCAATGGGGTTATCATGCTCCAGAATATAGGACGCTGCATTATAGGCGTGGTTTACCACCCAGTTGGGGTCCATGCCGTGGAAGTGGTACTGGAGATCCGGCAAAAACAGGGTGCTCATGCCCACCGTGTCGATGAGCATATCCTCCGTGCCCTCGATGTTGAAGAAACGGACATTGACGCCAAAGCGGATGAACCGATCCGGCCCCTCAATCTGATGGGAGCGCACATCCTCTGCCAGAAACAGCTTGCCGCAGTTCTGGAAATAGAACGCCTCACAGGTGGGGTACAGCTCTGCCAGAGCCTCCAGAAAGTCGGCATCCAGGTTGGCACGCTCCAGCGCTGGAAGCGCCGCAGTCAGCATATCGGTGGCCACCACCTGATATTTGCACTCCCGGAAGATCCGGTCACGGTCCTCCTGGCAGTCCCACATCTGGCTCATCAGAAAGGCATCAAAGCCTTTGCCCTTGAACTTGTCGCATTTCATCACCATCAGCTGTACCGGGCACTTGCCGTCCTGAAATTCCGCGACATGATCCAGGGCGGCAAAGCCGGCCATTTTCTTATCATAACAGAAGCACTCTGTTGATCCGATGTGCTTCTCCATTATGGCAGTCATTTTTTCTTTATCCGGCATTTCTACCGGCTCTTTGAACAGCATCTGAATGAGATAGGGACCTCCGGGCTGGGGGCCTTTTTTGTCGTCCAGATTTTGCTGGAAAGCTTTATTGCTCATTTGGGTTCCTCCTTCTTTTCTGGGAACAGTTTCCACCGAAACTCCAGCTCTTTCTGGACAAACTCTTTCGGCAGGCCGCGGGGGTTGGCGATGAGATACCATACCCGAAAGGTGCGCTTCTTCGGATCTGTTTCCTGCCGGTAGAGCTGATAGCCCGCCTCATCCTCCTGTGTCCACTGTCCTGTCTGCCGCTTGGCCTGCACAAAGGGTTCCACCACCTGGTCCAGTTCCTCTCTGGTGCGGCTTGAGGCCCAGGCTTGATCCACATCATTGGCGTGGGAGAGGTGGAACAACATCGAACCCATCCAGTTCTTTGCCTTGTGTCCAGGCGTTCCGCGCAATTCCGCCTGACGGCGGTACTCCTCCATCTGCTCCGCCGTTCCGTACCGTTCCACCATCTGCTCCCGCACATAGATGAACCAGCTGTAGTCCTCCGCCTCGGTGAAGGGGGCGCAGACCGGCTGTAATGCCTCCACGGGGTCTGCCTCGAAGCGGTCGATGAAGTCGAGGTAGTTGGCTTTGACCAGGGGCAGAAAGGTGTCCAGCAGCCCGGTGTTCAGCCGCAGGTCCTCTGTCAGCATCCGAAAGAATGAACCGCCTGTTGTGGGTTCAATTCTGAAAGAGTAGAGGTAGTCATCTCCCTGCTTTATGATACAGCTGAAGCCCACCTCCACATTCCCATGGCCGATTTCGTAGTCTATGTAGTTGTAGCGGCTCCGGTCAAACCAGATCTGATAGGTCAGCCCGTTTTTCATTTTCTTTTTGAAGTCGCGCTTTTTCAGACGCTTCCAGCCCTTTTCCTCCAGGCCCAGGCCGTTCCACAGGTAGTCCAGAAGTTCCTGAATTATATCTGCCGGCCGTTTTTGTTCCACGGTCTCCACCCCCTGACGAATTCTCTTTAATAGTCAAGCAGGATAGGCACCTGCTGCTCCTCGGCAAACCGCATGGCCCGCCAGAACATGGAGAAGGCAAACTTGGCAAGGGATTGAGTGTCATACTGGGTGTGTTCCGGGATGTCTGCCTTGCTGTACTGTCCATCTGAGTCTACGGTTCCGTCTACCGGGTATCCCTCCGTGTCTGCCCAGCCAAGGATAGTGTCCTCATCGGCCTGCCACGCCAGCTGGTTCAGCTTTTCCAGCTCCTTCCGCAGTCCGCCCAAGGTGGCGATAGCGGCGGTGTCATCGGTAGGCAAGGACCCTTGGAACAGAAAGCTGTCAGAAAGAGGGAGCCACCAGGTAGCCCCACGAAACAGGGACCACACCCGCTCCTCATCTGATGCAAGGCGGGCGACCAGAGGATGCTCCCCGAAGATCCAGTCCTTCTCCACGGTGGAAGGCACCGGTTCCTCGTATGTACGACAGGCGGCCACCAGCAGCATAGCGCCGAAGGCATCCCAATCCGGCTTGTCGGTGTAATAAGGTTTCTCATTATCTTCAAGCCAGGGAGCGTAGGGGGGCTGGCCCGGCTGAGAAATGGCGCTCAAGATCTGATCCCGCCAGTTCTCCACCGCCGCCTGGACCTCAGCCGGGGACATTTCTTCCTCGTTATCAGCAGGTTCCCCGTCCGGGGTGATGCGGTTGAAAGAGTATCCGTTTTCCTCCGCCCACTGCTGAACAACAGTTTTCCAGTTGTGAGAATAGTACCGGGTCAATGTTCCGGCGTAGATGTCAAGTCCCATAGTATTGCCTCCTTTTCAATCAAAATCCATCCAGACCAGGTGTTTTCCGCAGTGGAGGCACTGGAACAGATAGCATTGCAGATGCCCGCCATTGACAGATTCCCGGATCATTTCTTTTTGCTCATCGTCCCACATCGGATCGTCCAGTACCTCCTCCAGCACACCCAGGGCCCGCAGTTCTCTGGCACCCACATGGCCCAGGTAGGCGCAGTAGTCGCCGCAGTGGGCGCGCCAGTATTCCTGCTGCCAGCCGGAGTAGCCGGGGGTGCGGTGGATCAGCTCGTCCAGCTTCTCCGGATCGTCTACACCATCATCCACAGAGAAATCATCTTGAAAACTACCGTCATATTTCCGGGCTGCTTCGCCGTTGGCGATGCACTCTGGGCACAGATATGCAATATCCTCCACGGCGTAAAAGGGGGCTGTATAGAAAATATGGGTCGTCTTGCCGCAGCAGTCGCAGACAACGCCGTCTGCGGATTCCTCAAAAGCCCCAGTTTCCAGAGGATTGGGGTGATACCGGAAGGCGGGCAGGCCCAGCTGGGCCTGCCGCTCCTTCTCTTTCTGCTTCTCCTCCGGCGTTTTGGGCCTGGGGAGGGCATAATGATTGCCCCAGTTTTCCGCATAGTCCTTCAAGATGCCCAGCCGCTTGAGGGTCTTCTTGTCGGAACGATTTCCGATTTGGCAGAGCAGTTCGTAGGCATCCTTCTTGAAGTCCAGTAGATCATACATATCCACCAGCACTTCCTTGGCCTGCTGATCCTCACTCTGCTCAAGTTCTTCCTTGAAGGTATATAGAGCGCGGACACTGTCCGGACCTTCATTGGTCGCAACAAACTGTTTTTTTAGTTCGATATAGGTTTTCTGATATTCTGTCATTGGTCGCACCTCCCATCAATCCCACCAGAAATACCAGACGGTGGACTGCCACAGGACATCTGCCAAGGAGCCAATGCTTCCATCCTCATTCTGATCCAGATCTGGGCAGAAGCCATATTGCTCCACAGCCACTTCCATAGCTCTTTCCTTGGAGATCGGAGTCGGAAGTTCAAACTCCAATTCATCGTGGCTCATGGCGGCAGGGATGGCACCATGCTGCTCGAACCAGTATTTCGCCACTGCCATCAGGTCCGGCGTGTCGGGGCACTCATTCCAATTTCCAAAGGGCAGATAGGCGAAGATCTCCCAGGGGTTCTTGACCGGAATTTTGGCCAGAATGAGCGGATAGGTCATGTGGCTATCCGAATCCCAATAGCAGGAGAAGCGGTCATTGTCATAGCCGCCCTCCATCTCGCCCAGGACTTCCGCCTCCCAGTCCATGTCATCGTCCTCGGCTTCTTCCTTGCGCTGGCCGGTCAATTCCTCCAGAACCGCCTTTCCGTCCTTGATGGGAGCGGAGAGCATCTTCTTTCGATACTCCTCTACTGTTTTGAGGTCAAATTCGTAGAAGTCCGCATTGTGCTCCGGATCGGCGTTCATCACCAGACACTCCAACAGCGTTTCATCATCCGCCTTGATGAGCACGGGAACAAAGCCCTCCCGTACCCCCAGCCGCTGGGCGTAGCTGTATGCCGACATGATGGGGTCATCATCTGCCATGGATGGGAAATAGGTACACTCGCAGTCCAGATACTCCATGATGGCCTGAGCAACCTCGGAAGGCTCCAGCGTGTCCTCGTCGAAGTCCTGTCCCTGCCAGTTTTCAAACCGTTCCCCGATCACCTCTGCCATAGCCTGATAGTAGTCCTCGTCAAAGGGGATGAACAGGTAGGCTTCATCCTGGAACTCATCAGAGTGATACCGCTCCGGGCCGAAGAAGCGGAGGGCGTTGTCGTCAACATCGGCAGGATAGTAGGGGCTGTCGCCCTCTCCGTAGTAATAGCCTGCAAAGGCACGGCCTTGCTGATTGAATAGCACAGAGAACAGACAGCCGTCCAGCTCATCCCGGATAAACTCCCGCAGATCCACACTGGCAGGATCAGCTTTGACCTGTTTGGCCACTTCGCTGTATTCTTTCAGGAAGTCCTCACCCATCAGGTCGTGCTCCATGCACCAGCGCAGGTAGATGGCCATGTGGTTATAAGCGTTGATGGGGTCAATTGGCAGTTCCTTCTCCTCAATGCTCTCGATATGATAGGAGGCATCGTCCATCTCACCGTCAAAATCATCATTGGAAAGGGTGCCACGGGTGATAGCATCCTGACGATCAGGCTCCACCACAAAGCTGATGCCGTTCATTTTGCCCAGCAGGGCGTCCGCGTCATGGGCCAGCTTATATTCCAATTCATCCCGGTAGAGAGGAATCACCTGATAGAAGTTGACCTCCTCGCCACTCGGCAGGATGCAGACCTCGCTGCCATCTTCGGTATCCTGGGGACCAGTCAGAATGGCGGCGCACAGCTTTGTGTCCTTTGCAAAATCCTCCTCATTGTCCATGGTATGGCCGAAGCCCAGCCAGGTATCGCTGGCAATGGGAAGGCGGGCCAAGGATTTCAGCAGGCGGATGGGCCAGTACCACTTTTCGTCTTTCATGGACTCCTGATCCAGCTTCCAGTCCGCAGGCAGGGCAATGGCCAGCTCCGCCCGCTCCAGCTTATATTCCGCCAGTTCCTCCGGCACATTCATCCGGTGAGCGCCCATGCCCATGGTGACCAGGGTGCAGTAGTCCCGCTCCTCAGAGGGCGGCACCACGCAGATGTCCACATGGATGTCGGGAGAAACCAGCTCATGGAACACATTCTCGAACTTGCCGAAATACTGCTCAATGTGCCCCTCGACGGCTTCCATCTCCTCCTCGGTGTAGACTTCGGGATTACTGAATTCTTCCTCATCCTGCGTGTCATCATTGTCTGAGTGGTCGCAGCTGTCATCCTCCGGATCTCCCTTTATAGGCTCGTAACCGATCTTCAGGGTCATCTGTTCCTCCGGCAGGGAGACGCCGGGGCTGCGGGTGATGGTGTGCTTATCGTCCGCAGAAAAACCGATGGTCTCGCCGTCTTGCAGTGTCACATCACACGCCAGCACATAGGAGGCAAGGCTGGCCAAAAAGTCCCGCAGTTCCTCCGGCTCAGCGTCGGTGTTCAACACCTCCATTTCCTCCTTGCCAAACACATCCATGCCGTAGGTGTAGCCGTTTAGGCCCCCCTCGCTCCGGTACAGGCCGAACCAAACCCAGTTGAAGATGGGCAGCTCGTCCTCTTTGAGCATATCGGCAAGGCCCTCATAGAAACGAGGCTCAAATACCACGCCGCTGGTGTAGACACCGGTGGCGTATTTCTGCTTGCAGCACACTGCCATCGCCTTGGTGAACAGCTTGCCCCGTTCCAGCAGTTTTTCCTCCTCGCCCAATACAGCCACCATGATATGGGCCTTGTGCGCTTTGGCCACCTCTACGGCCTCTGGCCACATATAGTTGTTTTCGGCGTTGATCTCCGCTTCATTGTCCGGGATGTGACCGTGGAAGAGTGTCACGATCAGCATCATGCCGCCGACCCGCATTACCACAGCGTCATCGCTGTTCTCATCATCTTCGTCGCCCTCATCCGGCTCCTCATCTACGATGCCCCATTCTTCCCGTAGATTCCGGATCAACTGCTCCTTGTCCCATTCCGCTTTGGAGAGGAGCACAGACCCGGCAAAGGAGCCCTTACGGTCGGTTTCCTCCTCGTCGGCGTCATCCTCAAGACCCTCTGCATCTTCATCCGGATCATAGAGGGATTCATGCTCCAGTCCGCGGATAAATTCCTCAAAGCTATCTGCCAGATGGGTAATTTTATAGTCATTTTCCTGATCCACATGGACTACCGCAGGCTCTCCCTGGGGACCGCAAGCCCGGTAGTCCAGGAAAATCATATCGTGTCCGGCGCTTGGACAGTCGCAGATGGCCACACCGATGGCAGGATACTCCCACTCATCGATCATAAACTGGCTGCCCAGCTCTCCACAGAGGGAGCAGCTCTTTTCCCGTCCGATTCCGAAAATGCCGGTGATGGCCACATGATCATCTGACCAACAGGTAGGCTCATCGCAGGGATAGCAGGTGTTCACCGGAATGCCGCCGTTGTGCTGCTTCATCAGCCAAATGTAGGCGGCGGGCAGCTTGTAGCCCAGTTCCTCCTCCACGCTGGCAATCAGCTCATCGGAAGGCGGATCACTGACATATTCTTTCAGTGCATACCAATTATCATCCCAGAAGTTGGTGAGGTCGAAGCCCTCAAATGGGGTATCACCGGGCACGAATTTGGCCTTCTTCTTCCGGCTGCGCTGGCGTTTCCGGATCTCCGCCTTACACTCCCGAATTACCGCCGGAGCATTTTCATCCTCCGGGTCCAACTCTGCCCACCGCTGGGCGTAGGGAATGGCCTTTTCCTCCTGGCCGTAGAGATACTGATAGCCATAGGCCATCCGCATATTCCACTCCGCCTTGTCCTGGCCTTCCTCCCGGACGGACTCCAGCACCTCAATGGCCCTCAGAAGGACTTTGTCTCCCTTGGATTTCAAAGTACCTTCGTCATGGTCCCCGATGATGGCGTAGTTCTCCAGTGCACGGGCCAGGGCGTAGGCGGTGCGGTAGTTCCTCCAGTTCTCCGGGATGGCATTCAGTGCCTGGATACAGCGGGTGTACTCGTCTTCGTCGTTCCACTGCTCCAGCTGAGCGAAGAATGCTTCGGCGTTCTGTTGGGTGTAAGGAATATAGTCCATGCCCGTCAGCGTTTCGTCCAACTCGTCATCCTGATTCTCAGTTTCTGTCCCATCATCTTGTTGCTTTAGGGATACAGAACCGGCTTCACGGCGGAAGGTGTGGAAGATGGCCCATGGGATGTCCGTGCCTTCAAAGAACTCTTTCGCCATGTTCAGCGCCTCTTGGATGTCCCAGGCGATGAAGTCCACATAGCCACAGTAGAGGCCGGTAGCCCCGCCGGTGAGAGTGAGCACTTCCGAACCATCCCCGCCGGTGAGCACTTCCTCCAGTTTGTCCCGGAAGTCGAAAATTTTCTGACTGCCTTCCTCCTCCCGCAGGGTATCCAGGGGATAGCAGAAGAAGCCCGCCACCGCGCCGTCGGCATGGAGATCGTCCATAAAATCATTGTCGGCATTCAGATAGCCGTTGATGAGCGGCACACAGCAGGTGGAACCGGCCATTACATCCAGCCGCCAATCGGCGTCCGGGTCCTGTTTGGGTTCCATTTTGTAACCAAGGTAGCTCTCCAGATAGGCTTCCGGGTCGGTGGAGAGCTCCAGGCCCTGCTCCCGCAGTTTGTCGGGCAGCTGGGACAGGAGGAAGGACGGCTCTGCCTTGGGTTCCTCCAGCACATCAAAGCTGTCTATGTATCTCATGTGGGGGATCTCACCCAGCACCTGATCGGTGAGGGTGGTGAGCATCCACCAGGCCCGGCCTTCTTCCTCCCGGAGCATAGGCAGCAGCTTTTCGTAGTAAGCGGAGATGGCGAAGCTGTTTTCACCCTGCTCCTCCAGCCAGATCTGCACATCCTCCCCGGAGATATCCCAGCCGTCCTCGGTGCGCAGGCCGATGTTCTGGAGGGGCTGACGGCCCACCAGGATGTTCCAGTGCTCCAGCACCTCCTTGGGGGCGTGCTTCTGGAAGTAGACCAGCTCAAACAGCTTGACCTTGTCGCCCTCCGGGGTGAGGATCAGCTCATGCTTTTTGCCGTTGAAGCCCATCTCGAAAGAGATCTCATCAAAGACCAGATTCAGGGTTTCCTGCATTTGGGCCACGAGTTCGGCACCGCGGGTGTGATCTTTGTCCTCATCCATCATCTGGCGCAATTCTGCTTCCATTTCCGCAAAGGTTTCCCACCAGTCCTCTGTCCTTTCCCGGAAGCACTCCGAGAACTGCGGCAGAGAAATGCCTTTCTTGCACCAGTCGATCAAATCCTCAATGTCTTGTTGGGTGTTGAGTTTTGGATCATCACCGGGATGCAGTTCCAGGGCTTTTTCAAAATATCGCAGGGCGCGGCCCTTCTGATCCAGATAATAATAGGCATACCCCATGCGGAAATTCCAGGAATGAGTATCTCCCAGTTCCTCCTCGTGGGACTGCATCAGTTCCAGCGCCCGGTGAAGCAGCTTCTTTCCCTCCGGCTCGCTGGGGTCCGCCAGATTGTTGTAGGCTCGCGCCAGCTCCATATCCATTTCCGGGGTACGCTCCTCGGCAGAGATTGCCTCCAGTGCGTCAACGATTTTCTGGTGTTTGTCCTCCTCATGCCACTTCTGGCACTGCTTCAAAATATCCATATCCGGGTCCTCCTCGTCCTCATCTGGTTTCCAGTCTTTGATCTGCTGGAACACACCGTTCTCATCCCGCTCAAAGGCGCAGGGGGCGGGTGTGTTCAGCAGCGGGATAATGTCGGGATCGTCGTTGCAAATTGTGTTCAGCTTGTAAATCCCGGCGTTGTTGGGGTCGTCCATGTACGCCTCGCTCTCGTCACCAGCGGTGAAGCGCCAGCCACTGTCCCAGCCGCCGTCCGGCTTCTCCCTGTAGCAGTAGCCAACCTTGCAGCCCTCCACTGTGATGCGGTTGGTGGCGATACAGCCATCGGCACCCTCCCAGTCGGGGAGCAGATCTTTTACATCTTCCGCCTTTACATGGTAGTTCCGGTTGCGGCCAGAGGCTTCGTACAGCTCCTTCCGCAGCATCTCCACCTGAGAAGCCATATCCGTGATTTCATCCTCGCCCATCATCTCGCTGATGTCGTATTCCAGCGGGGCATGGACAAAGTCCGCCAGGGCCTTGTCCATGGCCTCGTGCTCCTCCGGCGTAGCAGTGATGCGGATACGGCGGGCGGGGGTGTTGTACTCGTCCAGATCCTGGAGGTTCACACTGCCACTGACGCTGCACTCCAGCAGGATGGCGGCCAGATCAGTGACCACATCAATGGCGAAGTGGAAGTCCATCTCCACGCCATCGGAGTGTGTAAACTCCAGATACTCCACGGTCTGGCGGAAGTCCCAGTTCTGCTTGTCCAGCCCAATCTTGGCAAATATCTCGCTGAGGGGGATCTCCTCTTTCTTCTGGTCCTCTAAAAATGCCACAAGGTTCAGACTGTCATCGGAACCGCCAATAAAGTTGCCCCAGTATTTTTTGATATACATTTGTCGTGCCTCCTGTTCTGAATCCAGTCGATCAATGAGCTGATTCAAGTGTTCCAACCACGCAGGAGCGATCTCACCGCTGTCCTCGTTCTTCCAAAGATCCACAATCTCACGGATGCCGTCCTCGTCCGGCACCTCGTTTTTGATGTCGGTGAGCTGCCGCAGCAGGAAAGCAAGGGCTTCTTTGGATGCTGTGAAACCGGTGACTTTATCCCATATAGCTTCTTCATGATCGTAGTCCAGTTTGCTGTTATCCTTCCATTGGAAATACAGCTCCGCCAGAGCCATCGCAGTATTGTCAAAGAGGAAGTCGATTTGTGAGAAGTCAGCTCCCAGCATGACTTCCTCTTTCATCAGTTCGATCATCTCGCCCAGATCCATTACCGGATGCTCCGGTACATATTCATTTTTGAGGATGTCCAGTACATCCAACCCTTCGTCACGCTCTAATGCTTTTATGCCCCATGCTCCCATGTCGGCACCTCTCTTTCTTTATTTCGTATCAAGCTTCTATTGTCAATCATGGTTCTCCACCCGGATAATGGGCCGGTAGAAGTCATAATCTCCGTTTAGTTCCTTGTCCTCCTGCACTTCCGGCTTACAGTGGGGCGAACAGGGTAGGAAACCGAGAAATGGGCCCAGCCCGCCGCAGATATTGCACCCGCCGTCACCGCCGCAGGTGGTAAGTCTATCAGCCTGCACCACTTCCCGCATATAGGGGTCGTAGGCGATGGACAGGCCGAAGAAGTTGGGTTCCTCCATATCATAGGGCCGGTTCTCATCCTCATCCATGTCCTCAAACCAGCGTAGACGCATGGAGTAGTCTAACCCATCTCCCCATGGGAACAGGGTCCGACATCCGCCGCCGCACAGGTAGGCCCACTCGTCCGCCGTGGGCAGCGAAAGCCCCTGCTTTTCCAGCCCGGTAAGAAGTTCATCGTAGTCTGTGCGGTTATAGATCCAGGTCTGAAATCCATCTTCCGTCCGCTCAATACGGGCCGACTGGTGCAAGGTAAGACTGCTGCTGTCACTCCAGGCAAAATCACGAAATTCCTTCAGCCAGTCAGGGTGGGCGGTCAGCCTGGGATCGTCCATCTTGACTGGCTCCCAGCAGAGTTCCTCCAGCTCCCGGCCCACCAGCATGGGGCCAATGGCCGCCTGCCGAACAGGAGCCATGCTTTCCCGAATCATCTCCTCCGGGTTCTGCGGTTCCATTTCCCATTCCCGGAACAGATACTCCAATTCCTCCCGGCTCTCCTGATTCAATCCCACGGCAAACTGCTCCCAGCCCAGGGTGACGGTATCGCCGGGGACAAAGACGAACTCCCGACCATCTTTCTTGAAGATGCCGGTGGTGCAGCTCTGGCCCCAGCGGTCAAAAGTATGTAGACCGAGAAAGGTCATATCATAACGGGCAGCCAGGCTCTCCATCAGCACCTGCTTCTCGATGTTTTCCATTTGATTGAATTGGGTGCGGAATAGTCTTTTGTTCATAACAAGTCCTCCTACAGCCTATCCAGGTTTTCCTGTAAATCGCCCTGCATCAAGTGCTGGGCAATGGCTTGGTTCAGTGCCTTATGGGGGTGATAGGCTGCCTGCTCTACATCGTGCAGGCACTCCTCCATCAATGCCTCCGGAGAAATGCCTTCCCGTTTGCCATAAAGATGGCCGAAGGCATAGCACACGGACTTGAGAAAGTCGAAAATATAGTCGTGATTTCCACGCATACTGGGCAGGTCGTTGAACGAGCCCATACCTCCGTATGCCCGAAGATGGTGGGCAACCTCCCGCCGCTGGTTCCAGTCCTGAATGTCCCGCTCCAGCCAGTCGATCCAGTTCTTGAATTCCGGATGGTCTGCCTGAAGGATTGAGCGCAGACAGATCAGAGCCTCGGTATAAACATCTGTCTGTTTCATAGGTTATCATCCCTTTATTTCAAATGCTATCCCATGTTTTGGATTGTGCAGGTTTAGAAAACCGAAGGGCTCCAGAGCGCGCAGGACCATCTCAATGTCCTTCAGAAGTGTGTCCTTCTGAATGGGCAGACGGCAGATGATATAGATAATCCCGTCTTTTCCCGCTGGACAGATATCCCCGGTTTTCTCCGTACTGTTGACAAGCCGAAGTAGGTACACATCATAGTTCGATTGTAAGTAAAAGTCGAATTCCCGATTGATTGGTATCACATCAGGAATCATGTGGACTGGGGCAGCCAGACAGCCGTAAACACGGAAACTGCCGCTGTCAAAATGCACCCTGCAGCGGCGTTTTCGCTTGATTCGCTCGATCCATTCCATCCTCTGTTGCGCCCCCATTCATCTCGTGAAGTTGAGTGTCTTTGAAGAACTCGTTTGTTTTGGTATGTTTGCCATTACCGGCCACTTGTTTTTCCATCATGGGTACGGCTCTCCCCGATGGCCTCAAATTCTGCTTTCTCTATTACACAGGCGTGGAATTCCCCGCCCCAGACATGAGCGTTCAATTCCTCCACCGTGGGGATCGGCGTGATTTCGATGACACCGTCGTAAAGGTCAGGGATGTTACGGGTGCGGCAATCTGCAAAGATGTCGATGGAGCGGAGGGCCAGCCGCTCATTTTCGGTATCCACTTCATAGAGGATGACCGCTGGTTCACCCTCCGGAGCACCCTCCCAAAAGAGCTTGATGTACTCGATCATTCCGTTTCCCTCATTTGAACCAATGCCACCCCGTCATGGTGCCGGTTACCTCATCTATCTGTACCGCAATATCATAATTGCCGCGACAGCCCAGCAAGGCCGCAAGATGATCATTTTCCATAATCAAATCATAAAACTCAACCGCTATATCTTGGAATTCCCCTGGGATCTCCAGCACAGAAAAGGAATCCACTGACTGAGCATTTTGGAAAAATTCAATGGCCGTCTTACTGCATTTTACTATAATCCCTGTTTGAGTGGTCAACTCTTTCATGCTTTCGCTGCCTCGCTCATGTTCAGATACATCCCCATCGTTTTTTCATCGGCACAGGCTACTCGGATCATTTTGGCCAGCATCATCAAATCGTCGATGTATTGGGAATAGACGCAGAACACATCCTCGTCGGAGTCAAAGTGAAACAGATCCTCACCACTATTGTTTTCCTCAAACTCCCGTATCACGCCCCGAACCAGCCGTTCCCAGTCTCCGCTGCTGCCGGTCAGTCCCAGCCGGCAGAATTCTTCTGTCCGGAACCCGTCACTGATCTTCAGCAGAAGGGAGATGGCATAGGGGTGGTGGGGAATGAGAAAGAATGGCGCGATCTGCTCCAGCACAGTCAGGTGAGCGGGAAAATCCGTTCCCCGGCCATAGGCGGTGGTAAGCCGGTGCCACGGGACATCCGTGACCTTGAGATGGGTGATGTAGGTTCTGTTCTTCTCTGTCATGTTGCTGCCCTCCTTATCCCGCTGTATGGCTGAGGTACTCCTTCTCCAGAGCGGTGTACCACCGTTTGAGCATGGTTTCCAGACTGCTTTTCCCGCCTCGGTCTGTAAAAACAAGGAACTTTTGCATCAGTCTGGGGAATAGATATTTGCCCGCTGTTGTCAGATCCTGATTGAGATAGACCATCCGTAGGATACGGCCCTGCCGGTCCAGAGGGTTCTTTTTCAACAGCTCCTTTTCAAAGCAGAAGCGCAAGAATACCACATTCTCGTCGTAGAAGTCCTCCACCACTGCTGCTCCAATGCTGGTGTAGGTGATGTCGTACACCAAACGGCTCCAGTCAAATTTTTCGGCATAGAGCAGTTTCAGCGCCTTTGCCCAGTGTTCCTCCGGGATCACCAGCATCCTGTGCTGGGCGGTGCTGGAGTATCCGCGATAGACGGGTTCCGGCTGCCCCAGCAGCTCGCTCACACTGTCGGCATAGACGAAGCACAGCTCCTCATCGAACAGGCCGCCGATAAAGTTGCCGTTGCAGTACAGCATGAAGTTTTTGGACTTGGCGGGAGAAAAAGAGAGGTTATATTCCTGCGAGTCCAGACTTTTATGTACCTTGTTCAGAAAGTCTATTGATGTCATGGCTGTGCTCCTTATTCCAAATCCAACTCGCCATTGCAAAGCATTTGCAGAAAATCCCGAAAAGAAGGGGCAACCTCTGTTGTTTCTTCAAACTCCGGTTCTTCTCCGGTGACAATGGTTCCATCTTTCAGGCAGAGTGCATAGTAGGAATATCCATCTTTCAGTGACAAGCAGATAGGCAGATGTTCGTTCCAGAAAGATTTGATTTCCGCTGTCCAGATGTTGTCTCCTTCGGCGGCATCCAAACTCATTTTTTCAAACTCGTTCCAGGCAAATCCGTCTTCTCCCTGTGGGGCAAAGTCATCCGGACAAAGCATCCACACGGTTTCTGCACTGTTGACACAGGCTTTCATGTTTCGGAGGAAATAGATATAATCCGTTGGAAGTGAATCATAACGCTGAGCAATCTCTGTTGGAATTTGAGTGTTTTCCTGCATTTCGACTTTCCAACCCTGTTCTGTCAGAGATTTGGTCAGACTTTCAAGTAATGCATCCATCGACTTCTCCTCATTCCTCAAACTCACCCTCGATCATCCCGTTCAGATACCGGCCGGGATCTGCGATGAAGTCATCCCATTTGGCCAGAGGGTGGAATTCCTCATGCTCGATATCCAGATACCACAGCTTTTTGTCCCTGGGGCTCCACAGCAGCAGATAGTCGCTGTAGTTATCCATCTGCACCATCAGAGAGAGCAGCTTCTTCCGTTTCCAGGTCATCTCCTGCACATCCATGAAGGAGTAGAGCTCCGCCCACTTCACCCATTCCTGATCCGGGAACTCCAGCCGCAGGGGGCCGGTCTTCAAGTATTCCACCAGCTTGGCGGGCAGCTTGTAGGGCATGAGCTGCCGGATCTTTTCCTGCTCGTTGTGCCATTCCTCTGGCTCCAGGGCCTTCAGGTAGTTGGCCATCTCTTGATTCTTGTTTTGAACTGCCACACTGTAGGGACGGTCACCGTATTTGTCAACAAGGGTGATATCCGCTCCCTGTTCCACCAGCCAGCGCACCATGGAGAAATTGTTGGAGCGGGCGGCCTCGGTGACAGGGGTGGAGGCGTAAGGGAACACCATGTCCGGCTTGTGGTAATTGATATCCGCCCCTTTTTCCAGCAGCAGTTTGGCAAGCTCGGCCTGTCCATCGGACACCGCCGCCCGGAATGCCTCGCCGCCAAACTTGTCCACTGTAATCCCGGCTTGCTCCAGCACCTGGATATTCTCCGCTCGCTGACCCCAGCGCACTTCCTGGAAGGCCCGCTCTTTTTGCTTCGGGCTGAGTTTTGCGGCCTGTCCAGCAAAGAGCGCCACCACCTCCGGCCCGCAGCAGCGGGCGGCAGTGAGCAGCAGGGGCTGTTCCTCTGCCAGGTCGGGATTTGCCCCATGCTCCAGCAGAAAGTGGATCATGGGTACATCATTCCGAAAAACCGCAATCTCCAATGGCATCAGCTTGATGTATTCGCTGAGCTGGATGGGAACATCTAAATCCAGACCGCCTTGAAGCAGCGCCTCCAGCTTGGGAGTGTCATGGTCACAGATGGCGGCAGCCGTTTCCGGGATTGTCTCCCAGCGGCCAATATATGCAATTTGGTACATAAGGCACCTACTTTCGTTGTTGTTTCACTTGATAGGGAACGGTCCGGCCCAGCACCCGGCCTTTGCCAACGACTTTTGCTCCCTCATAGATCAAAAATTCCGCATTGTTTTCCAGCGGGGCGTAGTCAATGGTATCTGGATAGAGGGGCTGAGCATTCCCCAAAGCCGTTTCATCAAATGCACAACGCTCCGTTCCATCCAGGAAGCACACACCCAGATATTCAGTGGTTCCTGTGACAACAAAATGGGGACTATACTTTCCACTGACCAAGCTGGGGGGAGACTTTCTCTTGCCGCCCCAGAAGATGACCTCCACATGGAGCACCGCCCGGTTTTCATCTGTTCCAATCATGCTGTATCACTCCTTCGGCCAGTCCCTCTATTCTCGCTTAATCCCCAAACCGCTCAGTGGCGTCTTTGTAAACTGTAATGCTTTCTTCCACCTTCACTTTTTCACTGCGAATACGGAAGTAGTCCCGCAGAATGCGCTTCAGTTCCGGGTTTTCCACCTTGCGGGGCAGCAGGCTGATGAACATTTCGTCGTAGCTTCCATACAGCACACCGCCCCGGTTGTAGGTCTGCCATGTCACCGTAGGCTTGCGGCCCTCCGGGTCCTTGGCCAGATCAAAGAGCCACCGCTCATCCAGCTCCACATACCGTTCAAACATGAACCTTGTGTCATAGGTCCCATAGCTATAATCCCCCCAGAAAATCAGAGCGATCATTCCATCCGGGCCCAGGCGTTCATAGATCCAGCCTTCCGGATAACAGCGGTAATGGAGCATTCCCAACGCATGGAACAAATAGCCTTTTTGCGGCGTATCCAGAAGGGGCGAATAGGTCTCGTACACCTGCTCCTTGGGCTGGGTGATGATCGCCTTCATAAAGACCGGCATCAGCCAGCTGCCGCCGTAGCGTTCATTCAGCTCATCAGCCAATGCTTGCAGCCGCTCATCCGGGTTGCGGATCAAGGAGGCGGTCAGCACCACAGCGGGAATTTTCTCTTTTTCCTTGGGTGTGGCATCCCAAATGCGAAGCCCGTCCGTGATCCACCAGGAGGTACAATCATCACGAGAATAAGCAGGTGCGCGTTTCAGCTGGGCGATCCGCTGGATGTTTTCCGCCAGAAAGCGGTAGACCTCCAGCATTTTGGGCGAGGCTTTCCCCAGCATCAAATGGAAACAAAAGTTCAGTTGTTCGATTTCCAGTGGCTTTGTGTCCCCCTCGTCCAGCAGCTGAGAGAGAGTCTTTAAGATGACCGGGGCGATCTGCTCCGATACACAGTCGGAACAGGCATCCGACATGATATTGCTGCCCATCCATTTGCCCTTGACCAGCTTGGCCCACAGCGGGGCAGCAGGGGCATACTCCAGATGCGCCAAGGCCTTCTGAGCAGCCGTTTTGCACTTGCCCTTTTCTGTATTCACAAGCTGGAGAAGCAGTTCGCCGTTTGCTTCATCCTTGCCCAGCTCCAAAATGGCCTGTTCTCGCTTTACGCCCTTGGGAGGCAGTTGTTCCAAAGTCATCATTCATTTTCTCCTATCCCACAAAGGTGGTTTCCTTGATGGCCAGATTGTCGTAATCCATGGCGATCAGTTTCCCGGCGGCCTCCGGCTCAGCGGATGGAGCGGCCGCATATACTTACTGCTTTTCCTGGCAAAACTCTTTCACATAATCGTATATGCTCTTTATCCCGCCATCAGTTACTGTATTAAACAGGCCATAAGGTTCGTTTTCCAGCTCCTTTTCTGCAAGGAGCATTGCCTGGCGGAAATTCCCTTCCGCGATTTCACACAGTACGACATTCAGTCGTGCGGTCGGCGCAGTATCATGGAGAATCTCTGCTTTGAAGTCGGAGACTGTGCTGCATTGGCTATGATGGTCTTGAATGGACTTGTTAAACCGACAAAACGCCTCGTTCATGACCAAGGTTGCTGCGTCCACCGTGGGGACAGGTAGTTCCATTTCCTTGATGATATGAGCGGAAGGGGAATGTGCCGCTGTGATATGGAAACTAAATGGTTTCTTCCGGGCTACCTCACCCATTTCATATACATCCCAAAAGACATTGTCAATGACGCATGGCTTTGTGGAAACGACTGCTCTTATGGCAGTACCACGCCGGACAGGGGGCGCAGATAGAAACACTTCATATAAGAAATCACCCAGGACCTTATAGGCGCAGTCTGAAACCACTTTGAAGCCATGCTCTCCGGCAACTACTTTTAGGTTTTTGGAAATCATCGCGCTTAATTCCTTGACTGCCTTCTGCTCCTGCCGTGTCATGCTATTTCCACCTTGCCCAGCTCCAAAATGGCCTGTTCTCGCTTTACGCCCTTGGGAGGCAGTTGTTCCAAAGTCATCATTCATTTTCTCCTATCCCACAATGGTGGTCTCTTTGACGGCCAGATTGTCGTAATTCATGGCGATCAGCTTCTCGGCGGCTTCTGGGGTACACATGAACCAGGTGCTCACGCCCCAGGCATCCATCCCTGTGACGGTGAAGAAGTCGGTTTCGGCGGGAGAGGGATTTCTGGCGTCAAGATAGCGGTCGGAATAGAGGTAGACCAGATCCACCTCCCGGTCCGGCAGCCACTTGGCCCGGCGCGCACGCGGTTTACCATTTTTCAGAGTCTTTTCTCTGGGGTTCTCAAACCACGCCAGTTCCTTGAGCTTCAGACCGGTGAAGGTATCCATGAGCCGCTGGGCAATCTCCCGATGGGTAAATACTCCACAGTCCCAGGAGCCCATCAGCCATGTCTGTATAAAGTCGCCCACCTTGCTGCCAGGAGCAGGCGGCCCGTAAACGCTCTCGTCCGCCCACATGACCTCCATCTTTTCACATTGATCTGGCCGGGGACAGGACTTCTTGTTGCCGTATCGGTACATGATATTCACATAACCGAAGTCCTTGCCGGTTCGGTCATGACCGACGGCTTCCACTTTATAGGCAGTTATGGACATTGCAGTTCCACCTCCTGAGCCAGTACAAATCCGCACAGCCCAAGGGAAGAGTCGATGACAAATACCCGGATGTGCTCCCGTTCCATGCGCTTCCGCAGTTCCTCGATGCTGCAGCAGGCGGGAAAGCCGTAAGAGATGGTCCCGTCCAGCAGGTCTTTGTACTGCTGGAAAAACCCGTCCACGGTGATCTCGTCCATGCCGAAGAGGATGTTGTCCTGGATCACATTTTCAAACCAGTGGGCCAGCAGGCCGGTGAAGTGAACGGATATTTTCTCTCCGGACTCGGTCTGGGTATCCATGTGCAGAGTATGGGCTTCAAAGTCAGCGCAGTAGCACAGGACTCTGTTGTCGTGCAGACCATCAAAAGAGCAAATCAGCGTACTCATAGGGATTCCTCCTCGTCCATGAGCTGCTCCTGCACCTCTTTGGGCAGGTCATTCCACAAAATATCGTATGTAAAATCCCGAATCTCCGGGTAACACTCCCGTGCGGTCTTTTCCGCAATATCTCTATTCAGGTAGTGCATCTCTTGGTGGAAAAACCAGTTGAGTTTTTCCATCAGCCGATAGAGTCGAATCTGTTCTTCTTGGGTCATGGGATTGCTCCTTCTATTTCAATTTCAGTACAAATCCCCAGATACTCACCACAATCAGGAGGACACCCAGCAGGAAGAACACTACACGCCGGTATCCTCTGCTGTGTCGATGGGCATCCCGCGTACCAGTGGGGTCGCAGAGCCAGTTCCACTTGCGGATCGCTCCAATTAAAATCACGGCCCCGATGAGCACCGAGGCAATGTACCAATGCTCTTGCAAAAATGCTGTGATCTGTTCGCTGTTCATTCTACTTCCTCCTCACGCAAATACCTACTGGTATTTCTCTTTTCATACTGTGCGACTTTTTCAGGTCTGCTGGTGCTGCATGGACACGATATGGCAGTCCGGGCAGAACTCCACATAGAGCGTGCCCTCCGCACAGTCAAACACCATATCCCACTGGATTTGGGCGAGATACTTCATGGGCTTGCCGCAGTGAGGACAGGTCGTATATTCCGCGTCCTGCACCCAGTTGGCAAAGCCGCCAATGGTGTTCACATCCTGGCAGGCCGCGCCGTAAAACAAGGGTACCGGCGTCTTGCCCAGTACAAAGGGATTTTCAGTGAGAGCCTTGTAGTCCTCAGGCCGAACATAGCACTTCGTCTTCTCCGCACCATCAAAGAGTTCAGAGGGAAAGACCTCTACGCCGCCGTCCAGAGTAAAGCGGTTGAAGGCGGGGCCTTTCAAAAATCCCACACAGTTGGGGCAGCAGGTGGCGGTCAGGATGCCGTCCAGCCCCAGGAATTTCAGCCGCTCATCCCGGCCATCCAGCACCAAAATATCCACCATGTGTCCGCCGCAGTGGGGACAGGTATCCTCCCGTGCCCGGCCAATGCGGATGGGAGATTTCTCTCCAGTGGTTTCCTTGACCATAGGATAGCAGGTGTCGAAGTTGAGTTGGATTTTCTGGCCCTCCTTGTCGAAGGTCCAGCCTCCGATCTGCGCATAGCTGGAGGGGTCTACATAGAGGCCCTTGCGCCAGGGCCGGGGATTTCGCTCCAGCTCCAGCAGAGTCTCCATTGCCTTGTCATCTCCTTGCATAGCAAGGCAACTCATCAGGTTGGAGGCCGCGCTGGAATATTCCGCGGACAACAGCGCATGGATCAGACCATCCCGCACATCGGCGGGAGCATGATAATAGATCTCACAGGGCCAGAACACCTCTGCGGCCAGTGCCACTCGCTGGATCTCCGGGGTGATGGCATCATGGTAGCCAAGCAGCTGCCAAAAGTCGGCGAACTCTGGGTCCTCCATATCAGCCAGCCTCTGGATGTTCTGTATCAAATTTCTTTGTTTTTCGACAATTTGTTCCGGCGTCCAGGCCAGAGCAGCTTGCCGTTCCTGCTCGCACTTACATTTCCAACACAATCCCTCATAGCCCAAGGGTGTCCCACAGCCGGGGCAGGTATATTTCAGACTCATATTCTTTGACTCCTTTCCAGCGATAGAAAAAAGCCCCACGCCGCACTGTCATAAAGACAGGCTGACGCAGGGCGCGAAAAGGCCGCAAGGGAGACTCCACATCCACCAGCGGATGTGGTTTCTTCTTCAGCCAAAATCAATTTTTCATATTTGAACAGAACAGCCGTGGACTGTCCCAGTTTTTCTTCCATAGCAAGACCTCGGGTTACAAATTTCTAAATGGGCATACTTTACTATTCTATTATATCACATCATCTGTTTTCTTTGGAAGAGAGATTTGCTCATCAGCCAAATTTGTGATGTGGATTTTTCCCTTTCTCTTTCCTGTCCCGGCATACTCCAGCAGTTCTCTGGCATTGCTGGCCGGATGCCGCACATAGGCGATGAGAAAATCGCTGCGCTCCACCATATATCGGTTTGCGCGGACGATGGCAAGCCGTTTGGGGACCGTTTCCAGATCCGGCGGATAGAACAGAGCGTCGAACTCCTCTGGCAGATCCACCTTTCTGTTGACTGGGTAATATGGGGTCATCAGCATCAGCGTAATATCCGGGTGCGTTCGCTTGGCCTGCGACAGTGCCCGGATCACCAGACGGTCGAAGCTTCCATACTGCCCCACCACAAATTCAGATACGCCATATTCCGTGATATGGCGCTCTATGGTTTCAAGCAGAGTTGGGTACACCCGATCCGGCGTCTCCCTGTGCCCTATAAAAAAGCAGCTTCCCATCTGACAGCCCTCATACACAGTCGCAGTCATATTTTATTGGTTGTGATTCATAATAGAAATATAAAGCTCGCGCCCATTTTAATAATTATATCACTAATTATTCGTTGTGTGAAGCGAAAGTTGATGATTTAAGTGCGAACCCACAACGCTCCCTTATATTAAAATAATAAGCAGAGATTGGAGGGAGAGGATCATGGACGACAACCGCCGCTATGAAGCGTTTGTGCGGAACCGCATCACAGAGCTGCGGGAACAGAAGGGTATTTCTGAGCATCGGATGAGCCTGGAGCTTGGAAAGAGCGGCTCCTACATCAGAAGCATCACCAATGGAATTTCTATGCCCTCTCTCCGAGAGCTGTTCAACATCATGGAATACTTTGATTTGACGCCAACTCTTTTCTTTGCTCCTACGGACGATCCGGATTCCCTGCGTGGGATTATAGGCAATAAACTGCTCGCCCTGCCGGACGAAGATTTGGAGAAGGTTTCTCTCTTTATCGAATGGATTAAAAAATAAGCAGGATAGTTGTTCTTTTTCTGCTTTAAGCAATTCCTTAGAGTGGGCCCTTCTGGTTGGTTCACCATGAACCTCTCCTCAGTTCAGCAAATAGGCGGACTCTCCCCTTGGCGGGAGGGTCCGCTTTTTCGCTTGCCGCCTTATAGGAGACGATACAGGTTGGATGTGTAGCTGCCATTTTCACGCCATCGCGGATCCTTCTGCAGCAATCCGGCTTTGCAGAGATCATCCAGCGCCCGCTTAACGGTAGAACGGGAGAGACCAAGCTCTGCACCAATGGTCTTGATGGCTGGCCAGCACTGGCCCTCGGCATCAGAACGGTCCTTTAAATACATATACACGGCCCGAGCCCGGTGACTCAGATCGGATTGATAGACTGCATTAAAATATGCCAAATCAATACCTCCTATGGCCTTAGAGCGGGCTTGCGGCGGTTTGCCTCTGGGCGCATCCCCTGAGAAAGCCCTCCGGCTGCCGCAGCTCCCTGATCGACCTGATTTTCTTCGTCTTCTATACTGGAAGCATAGTGACGGCGGATGATGGCCTCCTCCAGCTCCTGTTTATCGGCATAGGCTACTGGCCTCTGGGCTTTCTCTGGCACCTCGTAGGGTTCGCCGAAACGGATGCCCCAGTCGAGAAACAGTCGGAGCCTCACCCGCATGGGGTGAACACCAGTCTTGGCTACGATGAAGCTGCCCTTGGGCATGGACTTCAGCTCGTCCGGTGTCATGAGGGGCCGCTCCATCATCTGAAGCGACTGGCTTGGATCATTCTTTCCCCGGCTGATGGAGCCGCTCATGACTGTGCGGCTGCCCAGGGCCTTGGACAGCTCCTCGGCAGTCTGGGAGGCAGGAGCGAAGCCGCCGAAGATATTCACCTGACAGTTGTCCACGATGATCTCCGAGCCCTCCTTGCCATAGTTCTTCTGAAGCTGGCCGGTGATGGACTGGACGATTGGCACCAGCATCAGTCCACGGGAGCGGGAGGCGGAGAACATGAGCTCCAGTGACTGGATGGGCGGGCAGGAACCCAGCTCATCAGCAAAAAAGACCACCCGATTCTTCAGACGGCCACCGTTCTCATCCGCCACAGTGAGGATTTCCCGGTAGAGGTTCTGGATGATGAGGGAAACCATGAAATACTTGGTCGTGTCCTCCTCCGGGAGTACCACGAAGATGGCCGACTTCTCATTGCAGAACTTCTCAGCGTCTACGGCGGTATCAAAGCAGAGGATCTGCTCCATCTCGCTGTCCAGGAAAGCGTTGAGTCGGGAGAGGACGGTGGAGAGAACCGAGGCCATAGCCTGCTCCGCCGTGTTGAGGGCGGAACCGGCGAACCACTTGGCCTTGTGGTTGGGCGGGAGCTTGTCCAGCAGGAGCTGGAACTGGTTTTTTCCCTTGACCCTTGAGGGTGCGAGAAGTTCCTGCACCAGTTTGAACACCGATACGATGTGCCGCTTCTCGACGGGATTACCTTCCTCATCCTCGGTGGGCAGGTACTCTGCCACCAGCAGGAACATGGCAGTCAAAAGTCCCTCGGCACTGTCGTAGAAAAAAGCGTTTTGCCCATACTGGGCGCTGTCGCCGCCGCTGGTGTTGATGAGGGTCTTGGCAAGGATCTTGGCGTATTTCTCCGCCTTGGCCTTTGCAGCGAGGTTATCCGGCTCTGCTTTGTAAATGTCCATGTATTTGTTGATGAGGTGGAGCAGATTGTTTCCATCTGAGCGGGTTGGGTTGCGAAGATCGAGGATGGCCGTTTGATAGCCATAGCACTCTCTGGCGATGCCGGCGTAGTTGCGGAAGAGGTCGCCCTTGGTATCCGTACATAGGAAGGACATCCCGGTGGCCAGCGCATATTCGATATTAGGATAGAGGAAAAACGCAGTCTTGCCGGCGCCGCTGGCGGCGGTGACCAGGGCGTGGATATCATCGGTGTCTACCACGGCGGTCACATGGCCCTTCGGCCCCTCGCAGCCGAGGATGAGCCCCTGCTGGTCGGGCAGGTTCTTGCCCTGCCGCCACAGCTCTGGTTCAAAGGGAATGTGGGCGTAGGTCTGGCGGATCTCCTGCTTGGTGGCCCACCGAGCGGTACCATGCTGGCCGTCGCCCACTGTTTTGGACTTGATCCCATTCAGTGTGTAGTAATGGGAAATAAAAGCGAGTCCACCGATGATGAGAAACATAAGGCCAGCTACGCCGATGAGCAATAGGATTTGCGTATGCATAAAAGCCTCCTTCTGATCTGAGTCGTGTCTCGATATCAGAAGCAGGTCATCCCGGTTATTCCATCACAGGTCCAGCCCCTCGCTGGGCCTGTTCTTCTTTTTGTCGCTGCTTGATTTGATCCGCCTCATAGCGGATAGGTACTTTGGCGCAGGATGCTGCCAGCTCCAGCCAACGGTAGGCCAGCGATTCCTTACTCTCCCGGCCGCATATCCCGGCAGAGGCTTTTTGGGCGAGGATACGCTGGAGCTCCATGGCAATCTCATCCGCCCGGTTCTTCAGGCTCCCCCTGTTATGGTGGGGCTGGATAGACTGACGCAGGCGCTCAGCCCCCTGCTGGGGGGATACCACCTTGCCCATCTGCCGGAACTCCCGCAGGGCGGAAGAGAGGGCCATGGCCGCGGCCAACTCCATAGCATCCATCGCCCGGTCAAAGCGGCCCTGATGAAGATGATTTTTATAGTCTTGCAGTAAGATGGGGAGCTTTTGTTCCGCCTGCTCCGGTTTCGCCACCCCGGAGGAAACCGCAGCACCGATTCGTTGACAGATGGGATCTGCCGCCAGCAACTGCGGATGCTCCTCAGCTGGTTCCGCAGGCAGCCCGTGGAGAGCTTTCAAGTCAGCGTTCCAGTCCTTGTACTGGGAACGAAGCGGGGCGGCCGCTATCCCTCTCTCACGGAGGGTATCCTCATGCTGGCCGCTGGCCTCGATGCCCGCCTCGTCGTGGTCCAGACAGAGAGCCACCTTCCTGATTTGAGGGTTTTGTTCCAGCATCCAGAGCATGGCGTGTTCAGAGGTCCCGCAGAGCGCCACATAGCTGTGCTTTTGCCAGTCCTGCGGATATAGGGTGAGAAAGGAAAGCAGATCAATGGGAGCCTCGAACACATAGAGCCGGTCACTTGAACCGGTCCAGTGGAAGCTGTATCGAGGGTCACATCCGCTGACATTGCCCCGATAACTTTTCCCATGGGTGTAGACCCCGCGTTTATGGGCATGACGAGGGACGCCGTGTTCGTCGAATCCGACGAACACGGCGTTATGGTATTCCTTGGTGTTGTCTTTGGATTTTTCGCAGCTTTCGTAAATGAGCCTCTGGCTGACAAAGGTATTCAGCACCTCACGGCTGATGAACCGCTGTTTGAGGAGATAGGCATACACCCGCCTCATGGACTCTCCAGCTGGCGGCAGGGCAAATTCCTTGGGTTCCGGTTCTTTCTTTCTGGGTGATGCTTCATAAACCACACCCTGCTCACCGCCCAGAAGCCGGATCATGGCCTCTGGGTAACTCAGACCATAGTGGTACATGACAAAGGCCACCGGACCACCGCCTGTTTTGACCGCCTGGGCGTGGTCGAACCACTCGCTGCCCCGTATTGTGATACTCTTATCGGATTTGAGCCGTTTTTCCGGTCCTGAACGGATGAGTTCCTCGCCATTCTGCAGCAGATACCGCTCCAGATCTACACTGTTGGCTCTCAGCTTCTGTTCGTCGGTGAAGTAGATATAGGGCATGGCCGTTCCTCCTACCGATTCTTGCCGCCAATCTTACGGTGAAAAAGCACCGGCTGTTTCTGGGCGGATCGGTGCGCTTTCAGCTGCTGGGACTGAGTATTCTTAGGGGTAGAGTGATTGTTCCTGTCAAAAGGTACCTTCTTTTTCACAACAAGACCTCCCGGTTATAAACTCATGGACGGCTCATGGTCATCCCACTTGTGACCCCGAGCCGTTTTCTTTTCTCTGATTTTTTGCAGCAGTTTACGGTCAACAGCAATCCGCATCCCGCCGGATCGCGGAGGCGGTTCCTGCTCCCGGAAGATATTTCCCAAGTGGTGCAGAAGTCGGGTGGCGGAGAGGAGCAGAGGAGCGGCAGACCGGTCATCCATGTGGTCGAGAAAATACTGGGCATACTCATTGCCCTGAGCTGCTGCCAGAGACAACCAGCGGCCAGCGGCATCCCGATCCTGCGGCACCTCCTTGCCAAGCAGATAGAGCTTGCCCAATGCGTACTGAGCGAATTGGTTTCCCTGCTGGGCAGATGCCATCAGCCATTGGAGCGCCTCCTCCACATTTTGGGGGAGCAGCTCTCCTTGAAAAAGGAGCTTACCCAGCCGGTACTGGGCAAACTGATTGTTCAGTTCTGCGCTCCGGCGCAGCCACCGCAGAGCCTCACTGAGATCCTGCGATACTTCACCTTTGACCAGAAGTAGCTTGGCCAGTGCGTACATGGCCAGATCATTGCCGGCGAGGGCTTCCGTCCGAAAGAGAGCGAGAGCCTTCCCCTGATCCTGCGGATGACCATCGCTCCCATAGAGAAACTGACGGGCTTCTTTGTACCGCTTGCTCCATGCCGCGGCGGGTGGAGCTTCGGTGGCCTGTCCATTGCGTTCACAGAGCAGCTCAGGGAGATCCTCCGGGGCAACAGTGTCCTCATCGGGCAAAAATACTTGACTAAGTTCCCCCAGCCGGAGTGCCTCCTGAATGACAATGTTCTTAATCTTCTTGAACTCTTTCTGCTGGGAAAGAGGCAGCCGAGCCGGGAGATCCTCCTGATAGGTGCGGAGAACTTCCTCCCGCTGCTCATACCACAGGGCGTAGGCTTTGGCCACCCGGATGTCCCTGGCCAGCTCGTCCACGATCTCATCCACCAGAGACTTCAGCGGTGCTTTGAGATAGCCGTACTGCTTCTTTCCAGAAAGGAAACGCAGGCGCTGAGCGAGAACTGTCACCAGATGCTCGATACGGCTGTTTTCTAAAACCCCAGTTTGCATCTGAGTGATGAGTTGGGCCATTACCTCGCAAGTATTCTGAACAAGTGCGTCACGGCTCCGGGTCTGCTGTGCGTATAGCGCCGTCAGTTCCTGCCGGAAGATGTGCTTCGCCAAACCGGATTTAATTTGGGCGATTCCAGTTTTCGTGAGGAAACCCTTGGAAGGGTCTGCACTGTAACAGACCATGTGGATATGCGGATGGTGTGACTCATTGTGGAAGGCTGCATACCATCGAAACTGCTCCCATGGTATCTTCATGGCCTCGGCCATCTGTATGGCATAGGAGGAGAGGAAGGAGCGCCAGTTCTCAGCGCTGTCATAGCCCAGGCGTGATGCGTCCTCCCGCCGCAGGGAAATGATAGGCAGCCAAACATTGCCGGGATGTTCCGCCACTGCCTCCGCTACCTGAGAGAGTACCAGCGAGTCCCTGTCCCCAGTAAACAGGCCGTGGGTACCGAACCGCTGGGCGCGAGGTCGCTTGGCGATGTATTCCAGATATTTCTCCCGGTGGATGAGCTGGCTCAGATTCTGTTCAATGACCATAGTGATAAAAGCAGAGGCGTTCCCTCTGTTGGGTGCGGAGAGATAGTCCTCATATTCAAACAGTTCCGTACTCTCCGGGAAACTCTGGACGAGCTGAGCCACCAGCTCTTTCTGCTTGTTGGTTGCTGCCAGCCGTGTATTACCGGGATCGATTTTCTCAGCGCCATCCCTGGTAGCGATGTATCCTACAAGATTTTTTAGGTGAGCCATCACAGCGGGGGATCCGCCTTTCAGGTAGGGGCACTTGAAAATAATGCGGGGCATTTTCAGTCACCGCCTATTCCTGCCCCTTTTGGTATTTCACCGCGTCCTTGAGGGAGATATTGCCGTTGGTCTGCTTGACCTCCCGGACACATCTGGCGCGAAGCTGCCGGAGATCCTCCTCGCTGATCTCCATACCTGCCGCCAGCACATTCATCATCATGCTGGTTTCCACGGCCAGCTTGAAGAGCAGCCGCGCAATGCGGTGTTCGCTGTCCTCCACCGTTCCCCGCAGGGCGGCCACCAATGCGGGCGGCAGATAGTCAATGGCCTCGCCGCTGGAAACATATCCGGCGTAAAAACGAATGGCCTTTTCAATAAACTCGTTTTGGCTCTGGCAGTTGTCCCTTGCACAAAGGTCCTTGACCAGCTGCTGGGTTTCAGGCGTAATGCGCAGAGCGAACTTGATCTTTTCTCTTGCCATGCTTTCCTCCAATCAAATAAGCCACAGCCATACTGTACAATGACTGAGGCAATCCTCTTTTTTCTGGCTTATCCCTGCTTTGATTCCAGATAAATGCTGAAATGACGGGCAATTCCGCCCATCATAATCCCCGGCATGACCCCAGGCCCCAGAAAGTGACCCCCGCAAAACCGTTCCCCGACCCGCATTGCGGGGCGGTGTGAGCTGTGTGGGGGGCGCTCTGCGACCCCCGCGCTTTATCCCGCACTGTTTTCGACCCCTCGGTTCACCTGTGCCAAAGGCGAAAGCGAGAACCCGTCAATGCAGGACGATAACCGCCTATTTCGGGAACGGCCTGCACAAAGCCTCCACAAATCGTCCGAAGAGGGCCGTAGTGTACGGATGCCACCCAGCCCCGGAAAAGGGCACACAGGGCGGCACAGCGGCCAACAGCGGGGAATCTCCCCACATAGAGGAAAGCCGTGCGAAAGCACGGCTTTCCTCTCCTGTCGAGACTTAGGTGAAGTTCTGTATCAGCTTCTCTTTTTCTGCATCTGTTTTCTCAATCCAATCCAGCAGGTTTTGAGTTTCAATCAGGAGCATGGCCATATCGAACAGGGATCTGCGTTCAGGTGCGGTTTCCAGTAAGGTAGAGGTTTCGAAGAGACCCTCCAGCACCTCGATACTCTCCAGCCCAGACCAGTTCAGGAGCAGTTCCTGCCTGATATGCTCGGCTGACTCCCCATTTTCGATGCGGCCCATGACTGCCTTTTCCTGCTCAATGAGAGCAAGCTGTTCTGAGGTTTCCTCCGCAGTCAGTCGCCATGCTTTCCCGATTAGGCTGACTGCCTGCTCATAGGGCGCAGTTTCTGCTCCGCTTCCGGCCAGCGACAGCATAGCAGCGGCCTCCAGCGCCAGCTTCTCCTGCAGCTCTCTGGCTCTTGTTTGATCCATTTTGTTGCCTCCTATTCATTTGATGTTTTGGCGGTTTGCCCGACAACACAATGCCACGCTCTGGTTTGAAAAGCTATTCACCACTACCAATAAAATACAGGCCGAAAAACTGTGGGAAGCGGCAAAGGCTGCCGAATGGTGCTGCCTACATCCGGATCTCCATTCCTTCTTCTGCCTGCGTTTGCAGCAAAGCGGCCCTTGCTTCCTCCAAGCTTTGACCATTCTGCTGGCGGCAGTAAGCGTCCATCTTTTCCCACAGCTGGACCTGTTCCGTGGGAGAAAGACGATAGGAAAACTCAAACTCATGTCCATCAGTACAGCAGAGGCGCACGGTCAGTGCGCTGTCCATCCGCCCGGTTTTCCAGTCAAAACCGGCGTACACATCCACCCAGTCATCGTTGGCATCAGTGCATACATGGGTTCCAAACACAGCGTCCGGGTCAAAATAGGTGGGGATATAAAAGTTCAGTTTCCCATCACACTCTGTAATCTCATCGGTGAAGGACACCGCATCTACCGGCAGCCTTTTGGTACCCCCCCTTGAGCTCCGGGGGAGATTCTCCTCGCTCCAAATCCAGCTGTGCATAGTAACCATTCAGCGTTTGCCCGGTCCTGCCGAGGCAGTCCGCTTCCATCTGTTTTCGCAAAAGCGCCCGTTCTTCTTTCCCCAAGGGATAGCTGAAAGATCTCTGTTCCAATCCATCATGGCGGTATAGCGTAAGGGAAAGACCGCTGCCAGTGTCCTGCCGTGCGGCATCGTAATGACAGAGGATATCCAGCCCATCCCCCGGTTCTGGGCAGTCCACCATCGTCCCAAGAACCTCCCGTCTGGCCTCATCGTTGATGAAGTCATACTTGAAATTCAGTTCATGGCCTGACAGAACAATCTCATCCGAAAAGCTGAGGTCGCCTTCCATCAGTGGTCGGATCCCTCTGGTTTCAACCGGGCCAAAGGTCTGCGGTTCAATGTCCCGCCCATATAGATAGTCTACCAACTTGCGCCATTGCTCACCTCTTTGGATGCTACGAGGTCGGTCAGCGTGGTAGGCAGCTGTAGATACATCTTTGATTTTGAAGGTCTGCCAACCGTCTGCGAGATTCAGTGCGGAACACCAGCCAGCATCCAGATCGATCTCAAACGCTCCTGTTACCTTGCCGGTATTTTCAAGGCGCAGGGCGGCCAATTCATCAAACCGCTCCCGCGTAATGGACTGAGTCTTATAAAAGTGGTGGGAGAAATCCCCCCTCACTGCCGAAGCGCCTCCTCGTACATAATGGCGCAGCCGTATGGCCACATCCAGAAATTCCTCGCCGTTGCCCGTTGAAAAGATGCTGTCATGGCCATGCTCCCGAATATGAAAGGCCGCATAGACTTTCTGGTCTTCCGCTGCCTGCGCCGACTCCAGTTCCTCCTTTGTAATGGCATTTTCAATCTGCAGCCACTGATCAAATGGAACCGTCTCATTGTATAGTTTGATCAGATAGTCCTGCAAATGCCGTTCAATGTTGCTGCCTTGAGCTTTCAGCGATTCCTCCAACGCATCCCAGCGCCGCTGATTCAGCCATACCTCGGCGGATACAGAACCTGCCATTACTCAGTCTCCTTCCCGGTGTCCAAGGTGTCTGATGTGGCGCTTCGAGGGGACCGGGCAGAGCGCGGACGGGGCTGTTCCTCCGGTTCCGCCATGCTTTCAATGTACTCTCTGGTCTGGGATGGTACATATTTCTTGTAGAGTTTTTCCATGAATGCATCCAGATCCGATTCCAAAGAAGTGCCGTTCTTTCCCGCATAGAACTGGAGGGCCTTGAGCTTCTCCTGTTCATAACTGACGGTGATGGTCATTCTTTTCATTGGTTGTCCCCCTTACATAAAGTATTCCAGAGCGTGAGTTGACCTCTGAGAGTCGGCAACCGCCTGGTCATAACAGGTCAACAGTTCAGGCTCGATTCCAGTCAGCGCCACCTCTACACCATAAGCTCCCTGTTTGATGGAGGCTACACGCGCATCCAGAAGAGGGGCAAACTGTGCTTTGCCCTGGTCTGTCAAGCTGGCGAGATCTGCGGCAGGGATAAAGCCGACATCCGCTGTCTGGTGAACCAGATACACATCGTGATCGGGCAACCCCAGGGTCACCAAATCCCGTAGGCTGATGCCTTGCTCCAAATGGGAATTGGCAATCATGCGGGCGCCTGGAATGAAAGCAGCGTATCTTGCCCAGTCATATCCCTCTGAATTGACCAAGACGCCATCTTGACTTCCTTCCCCTAAAAACAGCACGCAATGCTCCACGCCCTCCTCACAGCGCATCAGAGATTTATGTGCCGTTATCTGCGGCTGGTCATCCATTGGCCTCTGGAGAAGGTTTTCAAACGAAACGGCATCCAGCTCTACTACAGCTTCTACCTGACACGGCGGCGGCAAAAGCGAAGATGGTTTGCGGTTTAGAAACGCATGGAGCTTCAACATTTCTGGCTCCTTTCTACCATTGGCAGGTAATCAGCGCAATGCCATGCCGGGTTGGTGGGGGTACACTCACCACAGGCAGCCTCCTCATTGGGGCAGTTGTTTTGTCGGGCACAGCGGGTGCAGTCGCAGACCTGACAGGTGGATATCAGATTTCTTTCCATAGGGATCCCTCCTTACTTTGGATATATCAGGTTGATGGAATTATGGCAGATAGCTTCTCGGATTTTGTTTTTCGCCGTTAATCCGCACCTCGAAATGCAGATGGTTACCGGTAGAGCGCCCGGTCGAACCCACCTCAGCGATGATATCCCCAGCCTGTACCTGCTGCCCCTCAGCTACCAACAGTTTGGAGCAGTGCGCGTAGAGTGTGACGAAACCGCCGCCGTGGTCGATCATCACATGGTACCCATAGCCGGTGGTGGAGTAGCGCACCAGGTAGACAGTTCCAGTGAGGGCGGCCCGGATAGGTGTCCCCTTGGGCATTCCCAGATCGATGCCGGTGTGTCCGGCACCCTTCCCGGTAAATGGGTCTTTGCGCCAGCCAAATTCTGAGGTCACCACACTCCTCCAGCTCTCTCCGATGGGAGAGCAGAAGCCATCCGCGCCGATGAACGGTGCGTCGGAAAGAGGCAGGCCATCGCTCCAGATGTCAAACTCAGAACCATAGGTGGGGGCTGGCCCACCGCAAAGGATACGGTAATAGATTTCGGTGGCGTTGGCCTGATCCTCTGCGGTGATCTCCGTTCCCATCTTGGAGCGGATGTTTTCATAGAAAATTAGATATGAATTTTGATTATCTTTTTAGAAGTTCTTATATGCCGGTATAGCCCGTATTTACAGGCTTTTCCGGCATTTTTCGTATCGGAAGAAACTCACATATATTTTTATATCCGCTTAGGTTTTTGCTTTCAAAAGTAGTAAAGAAGTAGTAAAACCTTGATTTACTACTAAGCTGCTATCCGCAGCATTTCAGCTTTTGCGCTGTCGAAAGTAGCGTGTGCGTAATAGTTCAGCGTCATAGTAATGTTGGAATGTCCCATAATGTACTGTAATGCTTTCGGGTTCATTCCGGCATTTGCCATGTTGGTACAGAACGTATGACGTAAGGTGTGCGGTGTCATTACTTTCGGTAGAGCTTCCTCATGGTACTTGTTGTACTTCTTTGCAAGCCCCCTAAACATACCGTCATAATTGGTAGCTGTTTTCGGGTAGCCGTCCCGGTTGAGGAAAAGGAAGTTGCTGTAACCGTCAATAGTAACAGCTTTTGCACCCCTGCGCCGTTTCAGCACTCGGTTAAATGCTTCATATACTTTTTCGCTCATTGGAATTTGACGAATACCGCTTTTCGTTTTTGGTGTTTCAATGTAATATCCTGTTTCCGCACTTCTTAAAAGTTGGTGGTCTACATTGATTATCCTATTCTCAAAGTTAATGTCAGTATCGGTCAGCCCGCAAAGTTCAGAGATACGAAGCCCTGTCCCAAGCAAAATAATAAGCTCGTCATAATACTTCTGATAAACTTTGTCATTTTGAGCAAAGGACAAAAAACTTTCTTCCTGCGCTGGTGTTAGCGGAACCTTTGGTTCTGTATCATCTTCAATGACAGTGTTTAACTGGAAGTCAAAAGGATTTTTCCTTATGCAATCGTCCTGTATCGCTGTGTAAAAGGCAGCTTTCAAGGAACGCTTGTCATTACTGATAGTCTTATAGGAAATTCCTTTTTCTTTCATGCGGATTGCCCATTCTTTCGCGTCGGACAGCTTCACGCTGTCAATCGGGCAGCCCCCAAGTTTATCTTCTTCCAGTAGCTTCATCAGCCGCTTGCGTCCGTTTTTCGTATTGTACCTTACATTTCCCCGGTGGCGTATCTGCTTTGCATAAAGTTGGCAGACCGTCATTTTCTTGCCTATGGTGTCTATCCCGTCGTCAAGGTCTTTCTGTATCTCTTTTACCTTTTCTCGTAGGGATATATCCTCACGCTTTCCGGCAGGGGTCTTGTCCGTAGGTACTAACTTCCACGCATACACAAACTGCGGATTACCAAAGGTATCTATATATTTGTAAGCATATCTTCCGTCTTTTCTCTGGCTCTCTCCCGACCGCAAAACTCGATTTTTGCTGTCACGTCTTTTCTTTGACATTTTTCAATGCTCCTTTCCAAGACGGAAAGAGCCTTGATATGCTTATCCCATTATAGCACATTCAAGGCTCAATTTCACTATCAGATTGTGTCTATGGTATCAATCATTTTTTCAAACTGTTTGCGCTTGATTTGAATACGGTTGCCGTTCATAATAACCCACCCGGCGGCAGGATTTTCCTCGGCTAATTTACGCAGCTTGTTTTCTCCGATACGGAAGTATTTAGCTGCTTCATCTATCGTAAGCGTGTATTTTTCCCAAATAGGCACGTCGGCGTTACTCATAGTATCGTCCCCCTTTCAATATTAGGAAAAGTGAATAGTAAAAGGGGCTTTAATCGGACGGCTGTTAGCACAACCTCGCGGGAGTTCCACCCCTGCCCGTTAAGGCAGCTCTACCCAATGCCTGCGACGCTTTTAACGCTCGGACTATGGCTATAAAGGCTTGTCTACCCTTAGTGCGTGTCGTCGCCCACAAGCCGCTACACTTGTTCCCCGGCGTGGTGGTGGTCGCTCGACTTTCTCCAATAGAAGAAAAGCGTCATGGCGCACCTGCCGTATGGCTCAACGCAAAAAGGACGTATCCGATTTGCCCTATACTGCGTCGCCGTTATCTTGCGTCGCTTTCTTTGTCAAAGAGCAAGTAAGGTCAAGTCAACAGGCAGCGGAAAGGGGGACGCTGCTTGTGGTTATCTCAAACCTTGAATGAAAGGACAGCCCGCATAAGACGCGAACGCAAGCGGTCGCGTATATCCTCATCTATGCCCCAATAGATATTTCCGCGCTCATCACGCAGCTTTCGCATAGACAGGGACGCTATGTAGCTTTCGTAATGCTGTACGACAATGTTCATAGCTTCCGGGTCGCCCTTAGTAGCGGCTATGATTACCGGGTAAGGCAACAAGCCGCGTTCGTCCTGTTCTGATTTACTAATCTGTGCAGTCATAGGCTTTTTCCTCCAAATAGCGTTTTAACAGCTTCATTGAGCTTGTCCGGCGGGACTGTACCGTTGTCCTTGACAGATTACAAAACTTTGCAATCTCGCGTTCGCTCATGTCAAAGAAATAATACAGCAGTACGGTTTCCCGCTTTTCTTCCGGCAAACTGTGCAGGGCTTCGGCAAGCAGCTTCGCAGTAATTTCTTTGCCGCCGACAACGAAAGACTGTTCTGCTTCATCATCTGCAAAATACTCGTCGCAGACGTAGAGCTGTTTTTCTTCCAGTGGCGACAGGTCAGAAAAAGTAACCTCGCGTAATTGTCGCTGCTTTGTGTCCCTGTGGGCATTCATAGCTTCTCGCTTCAACGCCAGTTTGCAAAAGCCGTTAAAAGCACAACGGATTTGCCATTGGGTACGAATAGGCTCGTTCATGTTCTCACCTCCTTTCGCTGCCGCGAAAGCGGTGGAGTTTGAAATGTCCCCTTTCGTAAACCCTCAAACCAACGCACTTCAAAATGGACGTTGGTTTTAGAAATTTTTTGAAAAAGTTTTTTGATAAAATACAAAATGCGCCCGTCTGCAAATTGCAGACAGGCGCAAAGGAATTATCAAAAGTATATGTATGATTTGTGAGTTCATCTATGTAGCCAGAATAACCCGTTGGCGGGTAATGGCTTTTTTTGATAACAGTCTATTAGGGCATAGGAAAAAGGACATGACGATACCTCCTTGATACCGCCATGTCTTTATCTAGTAGGAGAGTTATCGTTAGAATTTAGATAGATAAAAAGAAACGGCGGCTCTGAAAATCAAAGCCGCCGAAATAGAATAGGCGCGTGAAAACCTGTCTGCGTTGCGACGGCTTTTTTTCTTTGCCGTCGTCCGGCAGATGTTCTATACTATGTCAATTTCAAAAATTTCTCATTATCCTTTATTACTTTTTTGTTTTGTCTTATGTAAAAGCAGGATAACCAAAACAGAAATAGCTATACTGCATAGAATATATGTCCAATTAAAATATGATAGATTTATTAAATTCTGTGCTGATTGATTTTTAATGAAGTTTGTATATGGTGCGTTACTCTTAATCGCTTCCATAACTCCTACAACATTTATCGGTCTTAAATTGTATAAGTACGCACCAAATAAATATATTGCTGCTTTTTCAACGACCGACGGTATTAAAATAGCCAATGCAGCAAGCCATAATTGACATTGCTTGTGGGATTTCTGTAAATATAACGCCCCAAAAAGATAGGGCAATATCGCAAGGCAACAGCCCAAGAGGACAATATTCTGATGAAGCCCAAAGAGGGCAAAGAATATGCGGATAAAAAGATACGTTCCAAATATAATTAACCAATCAATGAGCAAGCTTTTTATTGGCGTGTGCTTTTTTACTATTTCATTCTGTAACTGCATTTCACTACCTCCCAAATAGACGTTACACTTTTGGAAACGTCAAGGTTACGGTTGTTCCACCGTATGAATTGTTTTTAAGCTCCACCGTGATAAATAAGTCAGTTGCCATTTTCTGAACAAGGTATAAGCCCATACCTGTAGAACGACTAAGGTAACTGCCCGTATCTCCGGTAAACCCCTTGTCGAAAACAAAGGGTAAGTCAGACAATGGTATGCTTGTGCCGTTGTCTTTGATAGATAAAGAAATCTGTTCACTATTCATACTATCAGCTATGGAAAATATGAGCCGTGGGGCAAGGTTGTTTCCCACATATTTCACACTATTACTGATTATCTGTCCTAAAATGAACATCAGACCTTTTTTGTCAGAAATCACTTGATAATCGTTTTCGGTATATTCAATAGAAAATCCGGCTTCTTCAAGAAGCGTTAAATTATCTTCAACTGCTTCACGGCAAGTTCCAAGAATTGAAAGCGACTCAAAAGAGTAATCCTTATGTGTAGCCCCAAGCCTTGAAAAGTATAGAATTTGTTCTATATCCTGTCGGGTATGGTCGCGTACATAAAGCATACGAGTATGAACCAAAGGGGACATTTCATCTTTTCGATTATCCAGTAGCAAGGTCATAAGGGATAGTGGTTTTTTGATTTCATGCACCCAATTTTCAACATAGTGTTCATAGTCTGTAACTGTAATTTTCTGTTCGTTGATATATTCTTGCTGCGTCCTCAAATGTTTTCCCAATTCACAGATAAGAGGGCGTATTACAGCGGGAACAGCTTCACACAGTAAGTATTCGTTGGTATCGTCCGGCTCTAATAGAAAACGCCGAAAAATAGCGTCTGCCTTGTTACGTTTTCTGATTGATATAGCAAGAGGAATAGCAAGTGCGGCAAATGACACAAAAATTATCAATGCAGCATAATTTATAAAATAATCAGGGTTAGCCAACCAAGCAAGAAATATAAAGAACAAGTCCAAACAGGCAAGTGTAATAATCCATACCCGGTTAGAGGAAATATAGATTAAAAGTATTTTCAACTTATTCATAAGCGCACCTGCTCTTTCAAGCGGTAGCCTTGACCGCGCACTGTTTCTATACGTTCTTCAAGACCAAATTCACGAAGCGTTTTTCGCAGCCGAGTAAAATTTACTTGTAATGCATTTTCGTCTATAAATTCTTCTGTTCCCCATAGTCTAATGCATAATTCTTTTTTAGAAACAATCTTAGGGCTATTTTTCAAGAGAGCAAGTAATATTTTTCCTTCGTTCGGTGGCATAAGGTAAGAGCTATTCCCTACATAAATTGTAAAGGTATTCGGGTCAAGTAAAAAACCACCTCCATCAAGTAACCCTTGCTGTACCTGTTCTTCTTTACGTCGAAGAAGATTTTTAATTCGGGCAAGTAAACGTGACATATTACAAGGTTTTGTTAAATAGTCATCAGCCCCCAAGTCTAATGCGTGCAGTTCGTCCTGCAATTTATCTCTTGCAGTCAATACGAGTACCGTACCAATCTGTTTAGCTTTCAACTCTTTACATATTTCAAAACCCGAACGAAAGGGAAGATTGATGTCAAGCAAAATTAAGTCGGGAAAATATGCTGCTATTTCTGATACTGCGTTTTCAAAATCCGATAATCCAATCGTATCATATCCCGATTTTTCTAATAAGTTCAACAGTTCTTCTCGCATATAAACATCATCTTCAACCACAACTATCTTTGCCAATATGTCCGCCTCCTTTCCCATAATATTTATAAGCCTGTTAAGAATTGGGCTTGTAATTGAGCTTTCCTATTTCACGATTAGCTGTTCGAGCAACAGCCACACCGTAAATTACCATAACAAGAACAACAATAACAGCCATAGCAATTAAAAGAGGATAGGACTGTTCAAGGTGTGCCGCTCCTGAATATAAATATAGCTGCATGGCATATATCCCTACTGCTCCGCTGATACACGCTAATATAAGAGGAAGCAGGAAATACCATAATACTTGTTGGTTGATAGAACGCTTAATTTGTTCACGTCGTGCTCCTAAAATAGAGAGTGTTAGATACCTTGATTTTGTAGTTTGCATTTGCGTCAAGAATTGCAGGGCAAGTAATGCACACGCAATAATCAAAAACATAAATCCCATGTATAGTGTTGTATAACTTCCGGAAATAACATAAAATAATTGTCGCCCAAAATTATTAAGATAGCTTTCGTAATATAGACCAGATGGTTTTAACAAATCACGAGCTTCCATAATCGGTAACATTAAACCTTTTGTTTCAACAAGTTCATTAGGAATACAAAAGTTCCAATAAACCATACAAGTGTCTGAATTTACAAATTCTGAATATATCTCATCTGAAACAATCAATGCAGTTATAATCTTGATATTTTCATCTGCGGTCAACCCTTTCATCGGTACAGAGGGAACAAGATAAAATGGTCTTTCGTTGATAGAAAGCAACGCTTCATTATTCGCCTGTGCGTCTGCTGCAATTTGATTTAACAGTGTAACCGTTTCATCTTGAGCATTACCTAAAAAATCTGGGTTGAGATAATAGACAACTTCATTGTTCCCAAGGCTAATCTGTTTTTCTCCCGCGGCATCCAATAACCGATTATAGGAAGATACAGGAAGCAAATAAGGAGAAGAACTACCAGTATCAATAAGACCTAAAAGGTTTAAGGCAGCAGGTTGGTCGGAGCCAAAACTATACATACCATCTTCTTGTGTGGCAGGGTCTACTACATCTTGAGGTAAATGCTGCACGATTTGTTTCCTAAATTTCGACCAATCAACAGGAGAACTTATCCCATCCGAAGCAGTGGATTTTATATTTCCTATTTCCATACGGTTCAGATTTGATACATAAGGACGAATTTGTTCGTTGGAAAGATACTTCTCAACAATTTGGTCGTTGCCCATTACAGTAAAGTCATAAACAGAAGTACCTCGTGTCAATTCACTTCCATATGACATTATGCGCACTGAGCCGTCGGTAATTAACATAATAGTAAGCATCATCAGAATGGACGCTACGCTGATTGAAATATATTTATTAACGACATTTTCATGCAACTGCCGTAAAGTAAATACATAAAGTCCTCTTGTGGCTTTGTGTTTTATAGAAGCTGCCCATATACTCAAAATTCTTGCAAGTCCTCGAATAAATAGAATTGTTCCGATAATTCCAAGTAAAACGGCAATAAGCAGCATTGCCCCACTCGCAGCCATAAAATGCTCTACAACAATCCAGTACGCGACAAGCAAAATTACGGTGCCTATAGCAAACGATACGAAACTTACATATGGATTCCCTGTGCGTTGCTTTTTCGCCATCTCTCCATAAACAAGTTGATGTAGCTCTTTACGGAACAGCTTTCCGCATAGAACAAACAATGCTACAAACTGAATAATCAAGAAGCCTAACGATGTGAAAATAGCGGCACTTACAGAAAAACTTAATTGGTGTGTAATGATACCATGCCCTACTAAACGCGCGGTTGTAAGACTTATAGCTTCGGATAAAAAGCCACCGCATACAAGCCCTCCTAAAAGAGCTAAAAACGACGTGATTAGCCCCTCTGTCATTATTTGAATAAATAATTTAATCTTTGTCATTCCAAACATCAAATAAAGCCCCAGTTCTCGACTACGACATTCAAGTTGATATTTGTTTGCAAATACTACGAGAAAGAACACAAATAATAAAGCACAAAGATAAACCGTCGGTAAAAGATTAGTAAGCAACCGTTCTACTGCGTCGCTCTCAATTTCACTTAAAAAACGTATTACGTCCTGTTGTCCAAGAGAAAGCACTATATAAAACATTGCTACGGCTGTTATCATTGTCAGAAAATAAATTAGGTTTTCGCTACGGCTCCGTTTGGCGTTTCGCCATGTGAGATTAAAGAACATTTGCACTTCCTCCCCCCATTTGAGCCATCACTTGTAAAATACGTGCATAAAAATCTTCCTGTGTTTCATTTGGAATTTTACGACGTAACTCATGGAAAATAACACCGTCTTGAATGAACAAAATACGAGAACAGAAACTCGCGGCGTTAGGGTCATGCGTGACCATTAGGATTGTGCGTCCACGCCTAAGATTGATTTCCTGTAACTTCTCCATGAGTAAACGTGCTGATTTTGTATCTAATGCACCTGTAGGTTCATCAGCCAAAATAATATCGGGGTCAGAAATCAAACTACGTGCAGCAGCTACGCGTTGTTTTTGACCGCCCGACATTTGTGACGGAAATTTAGAAAGAACGTCTGTAATTCCAAGAAAATCTGCTATATCTTTTAGCTTTTTTTCCGCTGTAACAATGTCAATATTATGAATTGATAAAGGCAATATAATATTTTCTTTACCAGTTAGATTATCAAGTAAAGCAAAATCTTGAAATAGATAACCAATCTTGTTGCCACGATATTCAGCCAACTTCGTGCCATCAAAAGAGCTTATATTGGCACCTGAAAGTAAAATTTGTCCAGAGGTTGGTTTAATGACCGTAGCAATACAATTCAACAATGTTGTTTTTCCAGAACCGCTGGCTCCCATAATTCCCAAATATTCGCCATTCAGAACATCAAAGGTAATTCCGTTTAGTGCTTTTGTTGGAACCCCCTCTTTGGAATATGCTTTGTGCAAGTCGCGTACTTCTAATAGTTTTTTTGTATCATTCATATCTCACACCTCACATTTTTTGCTTACGCTTATCTTACGAATATAATTTTACTGCATAAGAAGCAACCACACCACTTACAGTTGTTGTAAGGTTTATTTGTTTGTTTATTGTATCTGCATTTTATGTTGTTTCTTTCTCATATCAAAAGGTTTTTCCGCGTTTTTTGGTATCAGCCACATATACCCCAGTTTTGAAACGCCCGGTATGCGATTTTCGCTACAAAGTATCTGTACTCGTCTTTCAGAAATTCCCCATTTCTTTGCCGCTTCGGGACAAGACATATATTCCATAATCAAAACGCCCTTTCCTCAAATTTTACCAGTATAATTATACTCGGATAGCCGAATAATATCAAGTATATGATATGCTCTATTTCAGTCAATAATGTGCTGTGTGTAATCATATCTCGAAAGGAAGATGAAATATACAATGTAGTTGGGTGAAATGACTATGAAGCAGAACAAAGAAAAATTTGATTTTAAGGCTTTCGGGCAAGCCATTAAAGCAGCAAGAAAAGCAAAGGGAATATCACGCAATCAGTTAGCCGATACGCTGAATATTGCGCCCCGATATATCGCGTCCATTGAGAACAGCGGGCAGCACCCAAGTTTACAGATTTTATATGAGCTTGTAACCCTGCTTGATGTATCAGTAGACCAGTTCTTTTTCCCGGAACGGGAACAGGAGAAATCCACGCGCCGCCGTCAGCTCGATACTATGCTTGACGGTATGAGCGAAAAAGATTTGAAAATCCTGTCTGCTACTGCAAAAGGAATAGAGGAAGCCAACAACGACGAAACGGGGGAATAAAGTTCTCTCGTTTTTGTTTATATAGAGTGATTGAAACGTCGCAGATTGCGGCGTTTTTCTTTTGGGAAAGTTCGTCAAATTTGCCGTTCCCGGTGTTGTAGGTAGTAAGGGATAAAGTTTCGTAGCAAGCATAGGAAAAGAGTACCCTTTTCCGTATTTTCGCCCTCCCGTCCTGCGGTGCGTCGGTTGAAAATTGCTTGTTGGGAAGTGTCCCAAACCCTCGGAATGGAAAGGAGCGATTGCATGAACGGACGCAAAAGAAAAATACAAATCAAATTCTATGTAACAGAGGAAGAAAGGGCATTGATTGAACAGAAAATGAAGCTTGTCCCTACCCGGAACATGGCGGCGTATCTTCGCAAGATTGCCATTGACGGGTATATCATTCAGACAGACCATAGCGATATAAAAGGCATGACAGCAGAGATACAGAAAATCGGGGTCAACATCAATCAGATTGCAAAGCGTGTCAATGCGACAGGCAGCGTTTACCAAGAGGACATAGAGGAAATAAAGGGGGTGCTTGCGGAGATATGGCGGTTACAAAGATTAAGCCTATTAAAAGCACGTTGAGCAAAGCCCTTGACTATATCCAAAACCCGGATAAAACAGACGGGAAAATGCTTGTGTCCTCCTTTGGGTGCAGCTATGAAACGGCAGATATTGAGTTTGGATTTACGCTTGCACAAGCCATAGATAAGGGAAACAATCTCGCCCACCATTTGATACAGTCCTTTGAGCCGGGAGAAGTAGATTATGAGAAAGCCCACGAAATCGGAAAGCAGCTTGCCGACGCGGTAACAAAGGGACAGCATGAATACGTCTTAACTACCCACATAGACAAAGGGCATATCCATAACCATATCATTTTTTGTGCGGTCAATTTTGTTGACTACCATAAGTACAATTCCAATAAGCGCAGTTACTACGGCATACGGAACATGAGCGATAAGCTGTGCCGGGAAAACGGGCTGTCTGTTGTCGTTCCGGGCAAAGGCAGCAAGGGAAAAAGCTATGCAGAATATCAAGCGGAAAAGGTCGGTACAAGTTGGAAAGGCAAGCTGAAAATTGCCGTTGATACGCTTATCCCCCAAGTAGCAAGTTTTGAAGAATTGTTGCAGCGGTTACAGGCAGCGGGTTATGAGATAAAGCCGGGAAAATATATCTCCTGCCGCGCTCCCGGACAGGAACGCTTTACCCGTCTGAAAACTCTCGGTACAGATTATACAGAGGAAGCCATAAGAGAACGGATAGAGGGCAAACGCACAAAGGCAGCGAAAGCTCCCAAAGAGCAGCGCGGCGTATCGCTGCTTATTGACATTGAAAACAGTATCAAGGCACAAGAGAGCCGGGGCTATGAACAGTGGGCGAAAATCCATAATCTGAAACTGGCTGCAAAGACTATGAATTTCTTGACAGAACATAAGATTGAGCAGTACGCAGATTTAGTCAGCCGGATTGAGGAAGTAAATGCGGAAAATGAAAAGACAGCAGACGCATTAAAGAGCGTGGAAAAGCGTCTTGCAGATATGGCGGTGCTGATGAAGCACGTTACTACCTACCAAAAGACAAAACCTGTCTATGAAGCATACCGCAGGGCAAAGGATAAGGACGCATACCGGGCAAAGCAGGAAAGCAGTCTGATACTCCATGAAGCGGCAGTAAAGACACTGAAAGCGGCGGGCGTTACTAAACTCCCCAATCTTGCCGCCATGCAGGAAGAATACGGGAAACTACAAGCGCAAAAAGAAGCCCTTTACGCTGATTATGGCAAGCTGAAAAAACAGGTCAAGGAATACGACGTTATCAAACAGAACATAGACAATATTTTGCGGCAAGGCAAAGAGCCGGAACGGAAGAAAGGAAAGGAACGGGAATAATTATGAAAATGGTTGGTATTACACCATGTTACAGAATAACATTAGAAAATGGCAGTTATGGCGTAGAAACTTATATTAACGCAGACAGTAAAATCCAAATTACTTTTGAGGACGGAAATACACTTATCGGATATATAGAATGTGTGGAATATGGAACTTATTCCGATGAAAATGATACTCTGGTTATAAGGGGAGAGAATGGAGAGCTGTATATCCTATTGGAAAACCGAATAAAGGATATAGAAGAACTGCACGAATAAAGTAAAAGAACAGGGCGCAGACAGCCAACAAAAGACTGTCCGCGCCCTGTTTTATGTAGGTGCGTTTTTGGTATCTGTTACGCAATAGAACGTCATTTTTAGGGGATAAGGTATAAAACCCTTGCCGCGTCATTTTCAAGCACTGAAAGCCCCGTAAATCAAGGCTTTTTTTGCCCCTACTACGTAACAAGGGCGCGCCGTTTTCTCATGCGCTCCGCTGCCTGTCTGCGGGTAATACGCTTCCGGCAGTCCGGGCAGTATTTGACGCTGTTAGAGGTGGACGCAAAAGAAGTTCCGCACTCGGTACAACGCTTTTTATCCTCGGTCTTGAAAAGCTCTGCATACAGCAGCTTATCAAGGGGCAATACGGCGGTCTGAAACCATTTGCAAAGAAGCGAATAGGAAATAAGCTGCGGGCAGACACATTCCTCCCCGTCGTCCAGTAAAATACAGTGTCCGTTATCGCAGTTGCAGCACTCCTTTTTTATAAGGCTGTTGACTTTCCGGCTTTGGGGTGGTGTAAGCCGCTTTATCCCGGTCATACCTCATCAGCGGCGAAAATAGCAAGCTCCGCATACTCATTTTCTGTCAGAGGTGCGATTTTCGCAAGGGTGCGTTTCGCCAGTTCCCGCATATCCTCGTCCATGAACGGCAGCGCAGCGTTGATGTTTTCTGTAAGCCCACGTTTGCCGTCCTCATTGTAAATGCTCAACAGGTTTGTTTCTTCAACTGTCAGTCTAATCATGCTCATACCTCCAATTCGTGATTTTTTGATTTTACAGCCGCCTTTTTCGGGGCGGCTTTTCTTTTGTCAGCGGCAAGCTGCGCCCGGATTGAGGGGCGCACCCTGCGAATATCTGTGCCCCGGTTTTCATTTTTATCAATCAAGGCGTATGTTCCATGTCTGCCCTCGATTTTGGAAAAGGAAAGTGTCTTATAGGGCAACATGGAAAACAGACGGTCGGTGTCCTTAGAGGACGCAAGCTGCATAAATGTCGGGGACAGCTCCACCATGAAATGTGTCCTATTAGGGCTATTGGGCGTGTCCCTGCGCTTCATTTCCTGCACAATGCGCCGCGCTTCGGCTTCAATCAGCCCAGCACGCAGGGCGGCGGTATGTTCCTTGAAGTCGCCCGGTGTCAGTTTATCCCGTTTTTGCTTTTCTTCCCGTAAAAGGAATTGTAGCGCGTCCGGGTCGTTGGGTACTGCTTCAAAGTGTTCAAACTTCCCTAAAGAAGTATCGGGATTTCCGTTAAAATGCTGTCCGGCGGGTATCTCCCTTGTCCCATGCTCATAAATCAACTTGACTGTGTCGGCGGCAAGCGCATTGTCCTTAACGCGCTCATACTGCCTTGCATAGTCAAGCTCATAAAGATTGCCTTTGATTTTCCCGCGCTCCCTGCCCGTCAGCTCGACGGCATAGGCAAGAACGCGGTCGCAGGTCTGCTCTTTGTAAAAACACCATGTATTGTGGGCGGCGGTATCCTTTAGGAACACGTCGCGCTCCTTAAAACAATGCGTCCCGGACGGGCGGCAAAACCATAGCAGCGTCTTATCCTCTCTGTTAGGGCTTGCCGCTGCTTTTGCGATAATCTCCTTGTCAATGTCAAAATCACTTTGGAAAAATCCTGTATTCTGCCGCATGATAGCGTCAAGAGAAGCGAAAATATCCACGTTTTCAAACTTATTCATGCGTCAGCTCCTTTCCAAATCCTGTGTTTTCTGTTTTGCCTGTTTCTTCGGTGTCTGTTCTTTCGCTGCTTTAAGCTGCGCCCGGATAGAGGGCTTCTTTTCCGTTTTTGCTGCCTTGCCACGTTCCTTGTCAGCCTTGACAGTTTCCGCAAGGTCAACAAGGGAAATGGTTTCTCCTGTCTTTACCTTTGCTTCCAATTCTGCGACGGTCGGGGTGTTGTTTATCTGCCCGTCAATCATGTTGTAGTTTTGCTCGGTGGTCTGCTCGGCAGCTTTCAGATAGTTTTCCGGCTGCAAAAATTCCGGCACTTTCTTATAACCGAAGCTGTCTACATAGTGGGCGGTGTCCTGCCCGTTCTGATGAAGCACCACTACGTCGGAAACAGAAAGGCTGTGTCCCTTAAAATCTTTCGGGTGGTCGATATTAAAGCGGGTGTAAATATCTTCAAGGGAAGTCCCCGGCGTAAGAGGTGCGGAATAGACAAGGGCATAGTTTTTCGGGTCTACCCGGTGTCCGGCGGCAATCAGACGGTCGTAAGGCTCAAAACGCAAGTCCCTTGTTTCGTCCCCGCCTTTTATCTGATAAATGGAAAAGGTGTCTTTGTCCTGTGGGGCTTCCTGCTCCGGCTGCTCCTGTGCGGGTTGTTCCTGTGCAGCTACCTTTTGCTGCCGGATATGCGCCCGCTGTAACTCGGTAGGCTTTTCCCCGGTAAGGGGAGCAATCGCTTTCACATAATCAGCCGCATAGTAGGCGTTACTGGTAAGCTGCCGCTGCCATGCCCCGGCTTTTGGCGACCAACGGAAGCCATTACTTTTTAAGGCTTCCCGCGTGGCTTCGTCCGGCTTATCCTCAAAGAAGATTTGCAGTCGGTTCGCTTCGGTGTTTGCTTCCACCTTGCCGCCGTCAAATTCCCAACCTACAAAACCGATTTCTTTTTGCTGTGAAAGGGATTTGATACGATCTTTCACGCGCCGGATTTCTGCGCTGTTGTTGGATAACGCCCAAGTCGCAAAGGGCTTGTCCTCCAAATGCCAACTGCTCGCCATGTCTGCTTTCAATTTTTCCAGTTCCTCCGGCGGTAAATGCGGGCAGCCGTCAAGGGTCTTATGCTTGCGGTAGTAGGCGTTTACGGCTTTCATGGTTTCCTGTGATTTTTCAAGGCTTTCCAGTTTCTTTTCTAACTTCTGTACTGCCTGCGGGTCGTCTGCGCTGATACCGCCCATGCCGGTACTGCGGATTTTATCAAGAAGCCCTTGTATGTCCTGCCATTCCCGGTAATTGCTGTCGCGGGCTGCGTTCTGCTTTTCTTTCTTCCTTGTGGGGAAGTTAGAGCCGCCCGCAATCAGGATAGAGGGAACACGCGCGTCAATCTCATAGCCTTTATTCATGTTCGCCGCCAGTTTCCGGGCATAGGTGTCAAGCAGGCTGTCGATTTTCTCATGGTACATCGGGTCTACCCGCTGTTTCTGCCTTTCTGCAAGTTGTACGGCTTCATCTACATAGTGCCTGTATTCAGCCGTCGCGCTGCCTTGCTTATAATCGGAAAAACTGTTCATATCCTTTGCACGTTTGGCGGCAGCTTCATTGATAGTATAATAAGGGGCGGCGGGTGCAGCCTGTTCCGGCTGTGCTTCTTTTTCCTGTACCGGGGCTGTTTCTTCGGGAAGCTCCGGCGCGGCTGCTTTTGTTTCGGGCTGTTTGGCGGCTTCCTGTGCGGGCTGTGCCTGTTCGGTGGTCTGTTCCTTATCCTGTGCCTTTTGGATTTCTGCAAAATGTCCGTCTATGGTATCAATCAGATTTGCGGCGGTGCTGCGGATTGTTTCAAGAGAGCCTTTCAGTTCTGCAAGTTCTTTTCCGCTGCTCCACCCGGCGATATACCCAAAAGAATAGTCCGACGTATCAAGCCCGTAATGTTGGCAGACCGCATAGGCGACGCTTTCCGCCTGTACCTCGCGGGTGCGGCGGTCGGGGCGTTCCGGCATGGCAAGGGCGGTATCATGCAGCGTGGCGTGGGCGATTTCATGGATTGCGGTCTTGATATTCTGCAATTCGTCCATGCCCTCGTTGTTGAAGATACGCTTTTCCTCATAATTGCAGCGTCCTTTTACGCCGCCGCTTAGTGCTTCAAATCCCATAGCAAACGGGGAAGTCTTTTCAAGGGCAGCGAAAAAATCCTTGTATTGTTCCACGTTGCCCGTAAGCTCATAGGTAAGGGCAGGAAGTTCTTTTCCCTCGGTCTGTGAAATATCAAAGACAGATACTACACGAAAAGCGGGTATCTTGATTTCTTTTTCTTCGGTAACAGGTTTTCCGTCCTTATCGAAAACAGGCTTTTGGGTGTCCGGGTCGATTTTTTCCACCTGCTTCTTGACGGTAAACGGGGACGGTGCAAGTATCTTGATAGCTTTTTCTCCGGGCTTTACATGGCGGTCAAATTCCTTTTCCCATTGTTTATAGCCTTTCACAAGATTGCCGCCCTGCATGGCGATAAGGATTGTATTGTTAAGGCTGTAATCATGGAATTTTGACATGGTACGCAGATAATCGGCGTAACGGTCGCTTTCATACAGTCCTAAAACTCCCTGTTCCAGTCGGTCGGTAATCTCTTTCATTTTATCGGCGGGCTTTTCAGAAGATAGGATAATCGGGAGAACCGGGGGCTGCTCTGTGGCGGCGGTTTGTATGGCTGCGGAAGCGTCAAGGTCTGCCTGTTCCTTTTCCTGTACTGGCGGCTGCGGCGTTACCCGGTATTCCTCCGGCACGTCGCGCCCGTCGTACCACTGTGTAAAGGTGTTGCGGTTATTGTAGATATAGCCCTGCTCGGTAAAGCTGCCCCCGTCATTGATAGCAGCGTCCCGCCCGTATTCCTCATACATGAAATATTTTTTTGCTTCTTCGGGCAGCTCCAACTCGTCCAGTTCTTCAATCAGATAATGCCCGTAATCTTCCTCACTCTGTACGGACGGGTAAAGCCAGTAACAATCAAGGTTTTGTGCAAGGTTGATAATATCCTGCAAGTCCCTTGTATGGTCGCCGTATTCCATAGCTGCAACAAATTTTTCCCGGTCGTCGTCAAACTGCATTTTCAAAAGTTCGCTCAAATAGTTCAGTTCGTCAAGGCTTTCAAGCTCGGTCAATTTTCCTGCCAGTCCTGCAATAGAGGACTGGTATTCTGTGATATGCAGCTCCCCGTAGTTTTTGCCGTCTATCCCGATACGGTCAAAGACTTCTTTCAAATGCTCGGCAGTCGTGGGGAATGATACCCATTCGCCCGCAGGTCTGCCCTCGGTGTACTTTCCAAGATTAGAAAGATACCCGCTTAAAATCGTTTCTACCATGCGTTCGCTCCTTTCGTTTTCAATCATACGGTGCATAAGTTCGTAGTCCTCCATGCTCATGCTCCCGTCAAAAATATAGGGGTCGGGTTCTTCGCCGTCCCGGTAGGCTTTTTCAGAGAAAGGAAGCCCCGCAGCGGGGGCGGCGGCTCTTGCTTCCTCGATAAGCTCCGGCGGCAGCCTGTCGTCGTGGGCTTCGATAAATTCCCCGATATTGCTATATCCGTTTTCGTAGTGGCGGCGCACCCCGGCGGTCAGCTCGTCAAGGTTCATATCATCGCCAAGATAGCCGGAATAATAGCCGTTTACCACAACGGCGGCAGGGTCAGCCTGTTTGATTTCTTCCATGCGGCTTCTGTCCTCCGGGTAAATGTAGTCGCTCATTTCAAGGTGGAAATATTCGGCGTTCCAAGAACGTCCCGTTTTCCAAAACGCCACCCAAGCGATACCGTCCCTTAATTCTTCTTGATAGTCCTTTACGGTGTCCCGTAAACTTGCCATGTGTAACCTCCTTTCTTCGGTTTCAGAGGGTAAAACCCTCCATAAAACAGAGGGTTTGGGAAACTTCCCAACAAGCAAAAATCCCCGCCGTTCTCGGTAGAGAAAGCAGGGATTATACGGAAAAGGGTACTCTTTTCCTATGCTTGCTATTCAGTTATTTCTTCTTCGACAGTTCAATGCGGTAGTTGACATATTTCCCGCCTGTATCAGCCAATACGATAGTTCCGTCGTAGGTTTTGCCCGTCTTTGGGGAATAGAGCTTTTTCACATTTACTTTGCCGGATTGTAAGAGTGCAGCGGCAATTTTGGGGGTAAAGGTTACTTTTCGTTCTTCAAAGAAACGGTCATTTTTCCACATGGTAAAGCTACATTCCTTATTGCTGCAATAGTAGTTTTTCTTTCCCTCATAGACAGGAGAACCGCAGCGGGGGCAGCTTCCCAACGCTTCCCGTTCCGGCTTGAACATCTGCGCTTTATCATCAGAAAGAAACGGATAGGTCTTTACCAGTTCCCGCGCCATATCCTCGATACCCTCCATAAATGCGGCGGGGTCTGCCTTGCCTTTGGCAATCTGCGTCAGATTGTTTTCCCATTCTGCGGTAAGCTGCGGGCTTGTCAAGGTGTCCGGCAGGACACACACAAGATTGATACCGTCCTTTGTGGGAAGTAGCTGCTTGCCTTTTCGCTCCACAAAGCCGCCCTTTACCAGTTTTTCAATGACGGCGGCGCGGGTGGCGGGAGTTCCAAGCCCTTTGCGTTCTGCGTCCGGGTCGGTGTCCTCACTTCCGGCGCGCTCCATAGCAGAGAGCAGCGACGCTTCGTTGTGAGGTTTTGGCGGTGTTGTGTCATGCTCCGTTACCTTTGCCGTCGGATTTTCAAAGGTCTGTCCCTCGGTAAATGGCGGCAGGGTCTTTTCTGTGTCACTGTCTGCGTCGTCCGTTTCGGGCTTGTTCTTTAAGGCTGCCCTGTATCTTCGGTCAATCTCTTTCCACCCGTCGGACAGCACCGTTTTTCCCCTTGCGATAAAAGACTGTCCGGCACATTCAAAAACTGCTGTAACCGCTTCAAAGGTATGCGGTGCAGCGGTCGCCATGAGCAGACGCGCCCCGGCAAGGGTAAGGATATTCCTTTCGCTTTCCGGCAGCGTGGCAAGGTCGGTCTTTGCAAGCTCCATAGTCGGGATAATGGCATGGTGGTCTGATACCTTTTTACTGTTCAGCACCTTTCCAAGCTCCGGCGTGAAGTCTTTTCCCGCCATAAAAGAAAATTTCCCACAAAGCAGCTTGATAATGCCCGCCGCTGTGTCGCTCATGTCGTCGGTCAGAAATGCGCTGTCTGTTCTCGGATAAGTAAGAAGTCTTTTTTCATACAGAGATTGTGCAAGGTCAAGGGTCTGCTTTGCGGTATAACCGAACAGGCGGTTTGCTTCCCTCTGTAAAGAAGTAAGGTCAAAGAGCTTCGGCGGGGCTGCGGTCTTTTTCTCTTTCACAAGGGAAGCACAGACTGCTTTTGACACTTCGCAAGCAGCTTTCAGCTTGTCAGCTTCGGAACGGTCAGATAGTTTTTCGCTTGCAGCTTCCGCGCCGGATAAGACAAGGCGCACATGGTAGTATTTTTCTTTCTTAAATGTGGTAATCGCTGCGTCCCGGTCAACAAGCATTTTTAAGGTCGGGGTCTGTACGCGTCCCACGTTCAAGGTATGATTGTAAAGGACAGAGAAAAGGCGGGTGGCATTGATACCGATTAACCAGTCAGCCTTTGCCCTGCACAATGCGGAAGCAAAGAGCGCGTCGTATTCCTCGCCGTTCTTCAGACGGGAAAAGCCCTCTTTGATTGCGCTGTCCTCCATAGAAGAAATCCAAAGGCGGCGCATAGGTTTCTTGCAGCCCGCCATTTCATAGACAAAGCGGAAAATGAGTTCGCCCTCGCGCCCCGCGTCGCAGGCATTGACGACTTCGGAAACGTCTGCCCGGTGCATAAGCTCTTTTAGGGTTTTGAATTGCTTTTCCTTGTCAGAAGCAACGGTGTACTTCCATTCCTGCGGCAAAATCGGTAAGCTGTCATAGCTCCACTTTTTATATTGTTCCCCGTAGGTGGCAGCTTCCGCAAGCCCTACCAAATGTCCCACGCACCAAGAAACGATATAGCCGCTTCCTGTGAGAAATCCGTCTTTCTTTTCCTTTGCCCCCAGTACGGCAGCGATTGTCTGTGCCACACTGGGCTTTTCTGCGATAACTAAAATCAAATATAAGTTCCTCCTTTCAGCGTTCCGGCTCGGTTTTCTTTTTCTCCTGTACCTGTTTCAGACAGTACCCCACACAAGGGGACTGTCCCTTGTAAGGGCAGGAAGCACAAGCAGGGGGATAAGGAACAGGCGGCGCATTATCACGCCGCCCGTTCGGTTTCTGTATCATCATCTTTTCAAAGGGATTGTTGGTAAACAGGGTCATAGGGTTTCTTCCTCCGTTTCTTCATCTTCGGGAGTTTCCCCGGTATCTGCTTCCGGCTCGTCCTCGTCGTAGTCCTCAAATTCAAAATCTTCAAGGTCGGTATCGCCCTTTACATTCTGCTTCGGCTTTAGAAACTTAAAGTAGTAGAACGCTGCGCCGCCACCAAGCAGGGCAAAGAGGACTAAGGCAAGCACCACACCGGGATTGCCGCCTTTTTCTTTCAGTTCTTCCGGCTGCTCCGTTGGTGTTGGGGTAGGTTCTTTGCCTGTGCAGCCTGTCATACTGGTAACACATACCGGGCAGGACGTGTTTACCTTTCCGACTTCGCATTTTTCCGTACAGTTACAGATTTCCGGCTTTTTGGCAGCTTCGCCGTTTTCGGTCAGTGCCATAAGGTCGGCTTCGTCCACTTGATTTAGGAAATGTACGGTCTGTTCGTCCTCGGCGGCGCGGTCAATGAGGATATAGAAATAGTTGCCGCCTTTGGTGGTAACAGTGATAAGTTGCTTATTGCCGCCGTAATCGTCAACCAGTGTAGCGTTTCCCTTTGGGGTAAGGGGCGGCGTTTCCTCTTTTTCCTCCACAACTACATTACTGTCGTTGGTCGCGTCCCCGGCGGGCGGCTCTGTGGCTGCGCCCTGTGCATAGGCAGGGACAGAAAAACCGCCCATAAGGATAAGGGCGGCACAAAGGGCAGTCATGGTCTTTTTCAGTTTATTCTTCATCTGCATTTTCCTCCTGTTCGTTTTCTTCTGCGGGTGCGGCAGTCATGCCGGGAATACCGCCGCCGGACAGCATAGCGTTCAGTTCCTGCGGGGTCAGACGCATAGCTCGTACAAGCTGCACGATTTCAAGGTTTTCCGCTTCGGTTTTCTGCACTTCCAGTCCTTTTAACTTGTTCTGATACTCTGTGATTTTCTCGCGGGTCTTTGCGATTTCCTTATTGATACGGTCAATTTTATTGTTTGCCATAGGTCATTTCTCCTTTCTTTTTGGGGTTGCTTTACCAGTTCATCAGCCCGTAGCCTTTGATACATTGATAGTTAAGGTCATAGCTCTTTATCTTGCAGGCGTCGCCGGAATTGCCCTCAACGGTATAGACGCGGCTGCCGTCCCTGCCAAGCACAAGCCCCACATGGTCGGCAACGCCGTCTAAATCCCAATCGAAAAAGATAGCGTCGCCCGGTGCGATATTCTCATAGCCGCGTGCGCCCCATTGTCCCCTTGACTGAAACCAAGGGACACCCTGCCATTCGCAGCCCGCAAAGCGCGGTTCGCTTTTTCCGGCTTGATTGTAGCACCATGATACAAAACAGGCGCACCATTCCACGCGGCTGTTAAAGCCGTACCAAGACCAGTAAGGGTAGCCGCCCACATTTCCGACTTGCTGCTTTGCAAGCTCCATAAGCTCTTGATTTCCGGGGCGCGTACCGTTTACAAACTCCACACCGCTTAAATCCTCGGACGGGCTTCCGTCGGGAGAACCGCCGCCAAAAATCAGCGGTTTGTTGCCGCTTGTTTCCAAATACACCCGGTACATTTCAAGCTGCTGTGGCGTAAGAAGTTCCTCCGCAAGCTCTGAAATCGGCTTGTTTGTCAGTTTCACATTTAAGATGTGATACTCATAAGGGACTTCCTCGGTGGTGGTTTCCCCGGTTTCCGGGTCGGTGCTTGTTTCGGTGCGGTAGCGTATTTCCACTTCCTCGGTCAGCGTCAAGGTGTACTGCATGGAAAAGATACGTTCAAGCTCTGCCTGTGCGCTCTGCGGGGTGTAGCTCTGCAAGAGGGCGGTCAAGTAAGACGCAAGTTCGTGGGGGTTATGCCCGATACTGTCAAGGTCGTAGCGGTATTCATCATAGCCGGGGTGGGTGCTTTCGATATTGTCAATCTCACTTTGCAGCCCGTTTTCCAATGCGGCATAGTTGTTTTCAACTGCCACAAGGTCGCTGTCCTCGGATGTGTAGGAAGTGCCAAGCACCCCGTTTGTCAAGCCCGAAAACATAGCCCCGCAAGAGGACAGCCCTGCGGAAATCATAATAAAGAGAAGCAGCGCGGCAACTGCAATCAAAATGCCCGCCGGGTGTCTTGCCGCAAATGCGGCGGCTTTCCTCGTTTCCTCGGCGGTTTTCTTCGCCGTCTTTCTTGTGGCTTCCGCTGCGGCTTTTGCCCCTCCTTTCTTTGCCGCCTTTGCATACTGGCGTTTTATCTGCTGTTTCTGCATGAAACGGGAAAGCGGGTTAGAAGTAAGCTGCGGGTTGTCGTGCAGGGTTTTGTGATACTGGAAGTTGACGTTTGCCTTAAATGCTGCCTTTTCTGCCTTTGCCGCTTCCCGGTAAGGTTTCAGCTTATGGCTGCGGTAGCCCTGTTTTAACTTCCGCGCCCCGTATTTCGCGCCGCGCTCGGCAAGTTCCTCCGATTTATGCGCCCCCTCAACGCCGGAATTGTCCTTTTCAACGGAATGTATCTTGTTGTGGACGAAAATCCCTGCTTCCTGTGCGGGGCGGGACAGCGGGTTTCCTTTTTTGCCGCCGGGTATCGGTTTTTCCTGTTCTTCAAAGTGAAGTCGGGTCTTTGCCTTTCCTGCGGCTTCGTCAAAGGTGCGCTCCTTAACCAGTTTCTTTTGCTTCGGGATAGCTGCCTTTGCTGCGTCCAGTCGGTCAGCGGCTTTGTTTGATTTTTCAATATAGCGTTCCAGTTCCGGGACGGCAAGTTCTTCCTCGGTAAACTGCAAGCGGGAAGATGTTGTTTGTACGGTAACTTCCTCCTGTGCTTTATGTACCGCTTTTTTACTGGCTCTGCGGGTCTGTGCTGCTTCGATATGCTCCATAACGCGCTCTGCTGTGGCGGTGTCCCTTGCGGGGGAAGCTCCCGGTGCGTGGGGTAACGGGGAAGTTTGGGACGCTACACCTTGAAGCTGCGTCCCGTCCTGCGCCGCTTGCTGCTCCGGGGACTTTTGAAAATCCGCGTCCTGTTCCCGTTTACTGATACGCTCGGCGGTCTGCTGTGTTTCGTTTACCTCGATAAGCCCGTCGCGGGTCATTTTCTGCGTGATTTTATCGCGGGATTTATATTGCTTCATGGTCTGCACCTCACTTTCCGCTTTCGGAAACTTCCTCCGGCTTCGTTGTCATTACCCTGTAAAGCTCGGTATCTTTCGGGAAGCGGTCTACAAAAGGCAGCACCACATTTCCATAGAAGATAAGCCCCTCGCCCGCTTCGGTGTGGGTAACATACTTCATCTGCTGCGGGGAAATATTAAGCTGCTTTGCAAGGATAGTACGGTCGCCCTGCGCTTGATTGAGCATGAGGACAAAATCGCTGTTCTCAAAGATATTTTCCACCTCGCGGCTTGCCAAAAGGTCTTTGACGTTCTGCGTAATGGCTGTTGGGATACCGCCCCATTTACGGAAACGCTTCCAAATCTCCACGCTGTAAGCGGCGGTCTGTTCCTCTTTTAAGAGCAAGTGAAATTCGTCCATATAGTAGCGGGTCGCCTTTTTCTCTGCCCGGTTTATCGTTACCCTGTTCCATGTCTGGTCTTGCACAATGAGCATACCTAACTTTTTAAGCTGCTTTCCAAGCTGCTTTATATCAAAGCAGACAAGGCGGTTAGAAAGTTCCACGTTGGTTCTGTGGTTGAATACGTTAAGGCTGCCGGAAACATACAGCTCCAATGCCGCCGCGATACGGGCAGCTTCCGGCTCCGGCTGTCTTAACAGCTCGTCGTAAAGGTCGCCCAAGATAGGCATTTTTGCCGGGTCGGGGTCTGCAAGGAACGGGCGGTACACATTTCTTACAGCCCTGTCAATGACGGTCTTATCGACAGGCTGCAAACCCTCCTTGCCTCCGATAACAAGCTCGCAAAGGGAAAGGATAAAATCACTTTTCAGCGCAAGGGGGTTGTCGTCCTCGCTGTAATTAAGGTTTATGTCCATAGGGTTTACATACTGGGGCTTGCCGTCAATGCCCCTGCCCGTAGGGGAAAGACGTATCACTTGCCCATTAAGACGCTGCACAAGGGAAAAATACTCGGCTTCCGGGTCGCAGATGATAATGTCGTCGTCGGTAATGAGGAAAGCATTTGTCATTTCCCTTTTTGCCGCAAAAGATTTTCCGCTTCCCGGCGTTCCCAATATAAGCCCGTTGGGATTTTTGAGCTGCTTTCTGTCGCAGAGTATCATGTTGTTTCAAGCCATAGTACAGGGCTTGCCCCGTCTGAAAAAGCTCCTGCGTGATAAAGGGAATGAAAATAGCGGTGCTTGATGTGGTAAGCCCCCGTTGTATCGGGATAAGGTTTTCCCCAATCGGCACACTGGATAAAAGCCCTGCTTCCTGCTGATAGTCAAGGCGTGTCAGGCGGCAGTTGTATTTCTGTGCGATACCCGCCGCAGCGAAAATATCATTTTCCAGTTTCCGCTTCGTGTCTGCCATGTTTACCACAAGGAACGTAAGGAGAAACATTCGCTCGTTGCGGCTCTGTAAGTCCTGCAACAAGTTCTTTGCTTCGCTGCCAAAGGTGGCAAGGTCGGACGGGATTATATCCATGTCATAGCCGCTTCTAACCGCTTTTTTCTGTTCCTCAATCTTCATCTTGTCAAGGTCTGTGATTTTGCGCTTAATGGTCTTGATTGCTTCCGACTGGTCGATACTGCGGATATGTAAATTGACGATTACCCCTGTTTCCAAGTCCAGTATGTCGGCAAGCATACGGTCGTTAAGCTCCGGCGCAAGGATTTCAAGGAAGCTCGCCGCGCCGATTTTCTTCCCCATGCGGAAATATCTGCCCTCGCCAAAACGGAAAGAGGACGGGGCGATAAAATCCTTTGTAGACAGCCCCGACGGGGTAAGCCAGTCAAAGGAAAAGGAGAACGGCTCGCCCTCCGGGTGGAATACCCCATGCAGCACCTTTAAGCGTTCATAGCCGGATAAGGGGCGGGCGGTTACGCCAAGCACCTTGAAATTGTTAAGCACGTCGGTTTCGATACGGGAAAGCCTTGACTTTGCAGCCGCCTTGTTATCGGCTTCAACAGTAAAGGTAATGTATTTGTGCTTCACAAGCCCGTTGTTGCCTTTACTAAGCTGATTTTTCAGCATATCCGAATACTCGGTGCGGATAGAGTTAAAAGCGTCCTCCTGTGCGGGGATAGAGATTGCTTTTTCTGCCTGTTCCCGCTGCGTTCCTTGATTGATGAAAGAAAGCTGCACGCTCACGCTCGCGTCAAAGTAGTTGAGGAAATCGCACCAGTTTTCAAAAATGGCGGTCTTATCGTCAGCCTGTGCAAGCTGATAATTGATGTCCTCGAACACGACGCACTTTGAATATCTCTTTTCCGTAACCTTGCAGATACCGTCCGGGTACATGGCAAGGTAGGGAATGGTCTGCTGTGCGGTGCGGGCTTTGCCGTCGCCTTTAGCCTTTCGGATAGCTTCGGCAATCTGTTTCTTTTCGGCGCGGGTCAGCTTACGCCTGTTTCCTGCGGCTTCCCGCGTCTTTTTTGTCTGTCCTTTTGACAATCGCTGATACCTCCTTTTCTAATGCCCGCTGTTTCTCCAAGAGTGCATACAGGTTTTCCGTCTGATACGGTCGCACTTTGGGGCGGGTCAATTTTGTCTGAATGATGTTCTTTACAACCACTTCAAGGGGCTGCCCATGCTTTTCATACATGGCAACCAAGAAGCAGGGAAGCATGACGACAATCATTGCCATTGCCGCAAGGCTCGTCCCTGCGCTGTCTTTGAACAAAAAGAAAAGTGGCAGTCCCATAAGAAGTGCCACTGAAAAACAAAGGATTTGCCGCTTTGTCAGATTGAAAGCGACTTTTGTTTTGACTTTGGATAAGTCTTTGGGTACAGGTACATACGCCAAGAAAAAACCTCCTTTCTGCCCTTAGTGGGCGTTGAATATAGATTTTGCCAGTGCGCCGGATTTGAACAGGGAGAAACAGAGGATAACGGTATAGGCTGCAAGGGAAAAAATCGCGCTGTGCAGGTTGTCCGCTAAGACCATTTCGCCTACCAAAACCGCATAAATGCCGACGCATATCATAATGAGGAAGCCTTGAAAACCAAGTGCAAACAGCCCCTTTAGGTAGTTGTTCCCAATCTGTCCCCATTCCCGGTTTGTCATGGTGGCAAAAGGGATAGGGGAAACGGAACAGTAGGCGTATATCTCAATCATTCTGCCGTAGAGGATAACGGTTATCAGTACGGACATGATTTTCATACAAAGGCTTACAAGGCTCGTTTCCATGACAAGTAACAGTAGTTCGGGGATTTCCATATCTTTTAGTCCCTCCTGCATGGCGGCAAGGGCTTCGGTTACGTCGATATTCGTATCGCCGCCGATTACCCCCGCCGCGCCGGACACAATATGCTGCGCCATATCAAACACCGCCATAGTAATATCAAAGGTGTGCGTTACCAAGAAAACGGCAACAAAGGCTTTGAAAAACCACTTAAAGAACATGAACGTGTCAACGTCGTGCATATTGTTTTTTTCCGTTACCATGCTGATAAGCTCATAACAGAGGACATAGGTAATGACAAGCCCCGCAATGGGTACAATCACATTTTCCGACAGATTTTGTATCATGTTGAAAATGTTCGCGTTCCACCCCTGTGGGGTCTTGCCTACCTCCGCTGCAATGGTGCCTACTTTTTCGTTTACGTCCCCGAACATAGTGGAAAGGTTGCCGTTAATGGCTCCGATAAGGATTTCCTTTATCCATTCGTTAATCGCTTCCAGTATGCTCTCCATAGGCTACCCTCCGTAAACTTATCCGAACAGACCGGAAAGAAGCGGTACAAGGATAGTGCCGATAAGGGCAACACCGCCGCCCGCCATAAGCTGCTTAATGCCCTGTGATTTTACTGATGTTCGATAAAGAAGTAGTAGAAGTGTAAAAATTTTGCCGTTCCTATCCGGCACTTGCGCATTGTGTCGGACAGGTCGGGCGGTTATTCGGGCAAGTCCACCTTGCCAACAAAAGAATAATAAATCTCAATGTCCTGCCTACGGGTCTTGTTCTCGTCATAGCTGCACTCATGCACAACGATTTTCTCTACAAACTCACGCAAGAGGGTGTGGGTCAGTTCTTCAAAGTTCATGTGCTTGCGGACAATGTTCATAAACTTTTCTGCGTTTACGGTGGCTTCCTGCGCTTTAGAAAGCTCCGCCTGTATTCTGGCAACACGCTCTTTCAATTCCTGCTGTTCGGCTTCATAGTCTGCCGAAAGCTCCGTGAAACGCTCGTCTGATATGCGCCCGGTCACGCTGTCCTCATACAGTCGCTTGAAGATAGCGGATAACTCGGCTATGCGTTTCTCGGCGGCTTCCAGTTCCTTTTTCTTGGCGGCGTTCCTGCGCTTGCCCCCGTCCTCGTTCTGCTCAATCAAGAGCTTCATAAACCGGGCTTCATGCTTTGCCGCATAGCTGGTCACTTTCCGCAGATTGGAGAGTACGCCAGCGGTCAAGAG
>NZ_JAJEPW010000079.1:0-10944 GCF_020687045.1 Brotocaccenecus cirricatena | reverse complement strand
GGTATCGCACGATACCGGCGCTTTTGCCCGTATTTGCTGCCTTCCGGTCAGGAAAGCTCCTCCTGGCCGGTGCACAGCTGGTAATACTTGCCCTTCTGGGCCATCAGGGCGGCATGGTCGCCGCGCTCGATGATGCGGCCCTGCTCCAGCACCAGGATGGCCTGGGCGTTGCGGACGGTGGAGAGCCGGTGGGCGATGACGAACACCGTGCGCCCGGCCATCAGGGAATCCATCCCCTGCTCGATGAGCTTCTCCGTGCGGGTGTCGATGGAGGAGGTGGCCTCATCCAGGATCAGCACCGGGGGATCCGACACGGCGGCCCGGGCAATGGCCAGCAGCTGGCGCTCCCCCTGGCTGAGACTGCCGCCGTCCCCGGTGATGACGGTGTCGTACCCCTGGGGCAGGTGGCGGATGAAGGTGTCGGCATTGGCCAGCCTGGCCGCCGCCCGGACCTCCTCATCGGTGGCGTCCAGCTTCCCGTAGCGGATGTTGTCGGCCACGGTTCCGGTGAACAGGTGGGTATCCTGCAAAACAATGCCCAGAGAGCGGCGCAGGGAGTCCTTCCGGATATCCCGCACGTCGATGCCGTCATAGGTGACGGAGCCGGACTGAATGTCGTAAAACCGGTTGATGAGATTGGTGATGGTGGTCTTTCCCGCGCCGGTGGAGCCCACAAAGGCGATCTTCTGCCCCGGCTCTGCGAACAGGGACACGTCGTGGAGCACTGTCTTTTCCGGGTCATAGCCGAAGTCCACGTGCTCAAACCGCACGTCGCCCCGCAGCTCCGTCAGGGAGCCGTCGGACTTTTTCCAGGCCCAGTGGCCGGTGCGGCGGTCCGTCTCCGTCAGGGAATCGCCGTCCTTCAGCACCCGGACCAGGGTGGCGGTGCCGTCGTCGGTTTCGGGGTGGGCGTCCATCACGGCGAAAATCCGCTCGGCGCCGGCCACCGCCGCCAGAAGGGTATTCACCTGCTGGCTGATCTGGCCCACCGGCTGGGACACCTGCTTGACATACAGCAGATACGCCCCCAGAGAGCCGATGTCGAACACGCCGGAGATGGACAGCAGGCCGCCCACACAGCAGGTGACGGCATAGTTGATGCGGGAGAGGTTGCCCATGGCGGGCATCATGGCCCCGGCGTAGGTCTGGGCCATGGCGGCGGCGTCCCGATAGGCGCTGTTGCGGGCGGAGAACTCGTCCAGGGTCTTCTGCTCATGGTGAAAGACCTTGATGACCTTCTGACCCTCGATCATCTCCTCAATGTAGCCGTTGAGACTGCCCAGGGCCGCCTGCTGCTGCTGGAAGCTGATGCGGCTGCGGCCGCCCACGCCCTTCACCACCAGGAGCATCAGCCCCAGGAACACGAAGGTGATCAGCGTCAGCGCCCAGTTCAGATACACCAGCATCACCACCGTGCACACGAAGGTCAGCAGGTTGGACACCACGCTGGCGAAGCTGTTGCTGATCATGTCGGACACGGTGTCCATATCGTTGGTGAAGCGGCTCATCAGGTCGCCGGACTGGTGGGTGTCGAAATACCGCAAGGGCAGGGACTGGAGCTTGTTGAACAGGTCCTGCCGCAGGGTGGCCACCGTCCGCTGGGAGATGCGCACCATGATCCGGGAATAGGCATAGGAGCACCCGGCGGACACCAGGAACACGCCGCCCATGGCCACCAGCATCCAGAACAGGCCCTTGAAGTCCCCGGCCACAATGTGGTTCAGGGCGGGCTTAAGGAAGTAGCTGCTGGCCACGGAGCCCACGGAGCTGAGCACCAGGCACACCGCCACCACGATCAGCGCCGCCTTATAGCGGCCGATATAGGCCAGGAGCTTCCCCACGGTGCCCCGGAGATTCTGGGGCCGCTGATAGCCGTGTCCCCGGCCGTGGGGGCCGCCGGGACGGACCTGCTTCTTGTTTTCAGCCATCAATCGTCGCTCCTTCCTGCTGGGATTTATAGACCTCCTGATAGATGTGGTTGGAGGCCATCAGTTGGTCATGGGTGCCTGCACCGGAAATTTTGCCGTCGTCCAGCACCACGATTAGGTCCGCGTCCATGACGGAGGAAATGCGCTGGGCGATGATGAGCTTGGTGGCCCCGGGCAGGGCCTGGCGCAGGGCGGACCGGATCTTTGCGTCGGTGGCGGTGTCCACGGCGGAGGTGGAGTCGTCCAGAATCAGCACCCGGGGCCGGCGCAGAATGGCCCGGGCAATGCACAGGCGCTGCTTCTGACCGCCGGAGACGTTGGCGCCGCCCTGCTCAATGTGGGTGTCGTAGCCGTCGGGCATGCGGGAGATGAACTCGTCGGCGCAGGCCATGCGGCAGGCCTCCTCCATCTCGGCGTCGGTGGCGTCCTCCCGGCCCCAGCGGAGGTTTTCCCGGATGGTGCCGGAGAACAGGGTGTTCTTTTGCAGCACCATGGCGCAGCCCTGGCGCAGAGCCTCCATGGTGTATTCCCGGACGTTGTGTCCGCCTACGGACACGGCGCCCTCCGTGGCCTCATACAGCCGGGGGATCAGACTCACCAGGGTACTCTTGGCGCTGCCGGTGCCGCCCAGGATGCCCACGGTCATGCCGCTGTCGATATGCAGGCAGACATCCTCCAGGTTCCAGGCGCCGCTGTCCTTGTGATACTTGAAATAAACGTGGTCAAAGTCCACTTCGCCGTTTTCCACGGTCAGGGCCGGGTCGGCGGCGGAGTCGGTGATCTCGGGCTGCTCCTCCAGCACCTCCACAATGCGCTTGCCGCAGGCGATGGACCGGGTCAGCACCATCATCACCATGGCCACCATCATCAGGGACATGAGAATTTCGGAGGCGTAGGTGAAGAAGGCGATCAGGTCGCCGGAGAGCATGGCGCCGCCCACCACATAGTGGCCGCCCAGCCACATGATGGCCATGATGGTGCCGCCCATAATGAGGGTCACCAGGGGGACAAACAGCACCACGAAGCTGTAGGCCCGCTCCGCCGTATCCCGAAGGGTGTCGCTGCGTTGGGTGAACTTCTCCTGCTCCCGGTCCTCCCGGACGAAGGACTTCACCACCCGGATGGCGTTGAGGTTCTCCTGCACCACCAGGTTCAGGTTGTCGGTGGACTTCTGCAGGGCGGTGAAAAACGGCCCCACATAGCGGATGACGATGGCCACCAGGATCAGTAGTAGCGGCAGCACCACCAGGAACACCTGGCTCAGCTGCAGGCTGATGGTCAGGGCCATGACCAGGGCGGTGATCAGCATCACCGGGGCCCGGACCAGCATGCGCATGCCCATCATCAGGGTCATCTGCACCGACGAGACGTCGTTGGTGAGCCGGGTGATCAGGGACGCAGTGGAAAACCGCTCGATGTTGGCAAAGGAGAACCTCTGCACCTGGGCATATTCCGCGGCCCGGACGTTGGCGCCGAAGCCCATGCCGGCCTTGGCCGCCAGAGCCGCCGCGCCCACGCCCATCACCAGGGACGCCAGGGCCATCAGGATCATTTTCAGGCCCGTGGCCAGAATATACGCCTTGTCGCCGTTGGCGATGCCCACGTCCACGATCTGGCTCATGGCCTTGGGCAGCAGCAGCTCCAGCACGGCCTCGCCTGCCGAACACAGCACGCCCAGGAATATCCAGACGCGATACCCCTTGGTATAGGGGGCTAATTTCCGAATCATGCGTTGTCCTCCTCCGATGTCAGATTGTCCGCCGCCCGCAGCAGAAGCCGGCGCAGGGTCTCCGTCTCCTGGGGGTCCATGCCCCGGTGGATCAGGTCCTCGATCTGCCGGGTGATGGACTCGAAGTCATCATAAAACTGCTGTCCGGCCTCCGTCAGCCGCAGGATGCGGCACCGGCCGTCCTTTTCCCCCGGAGTCCGGGTCAGCATCCCCTTTTCCACCAGCCGGTCCACGATGCCGTTGACGGTGGAGGGCTTCACGGCCAGATGCTGCTGCAGCTGTTTCTGGGTCACGGGGCCCGGCTGCCGGTGCAGATACGTCAGCGACCGGCACTGGATGGGCGTGACCCCATAGCGCCGCAGCTTCTGCTCCATCCGCTGATAGGCCCGGTGGTTGCAGTACCCCAGCAGGGGGCCGATCAGCTCGGGCTTTTTCATGCAGCTCATAATAGTCTGCTCCTTTCCTGAGATTTTAATATTTAGTGCCCTAAATGTTAGCAGGCTAAATATTACCACCATTGTACTCCACCGTCAATAGGCAGAGTGTCGGTTTCCTGTGAACGTTCTGTAAACGATGGTGGGGAGCTATTGACTTTTCTCCGCCGGGACGGTAAGATAAGCCCGTAATCCAAAAGCTGTTATCATTGTTATTCTCTCTCCTTTTACCACAAAACAGACCGCCGGTCCCCTCTTTCCCGGGACCGGCGGTCTGTTTTTGCTTGACAATCGTCCGAAATCGTACTATAGTATCCGGGTACGATTTCGGACCAAGGAGGGCGGCCCTATGGCATACACATCCCGGGATATGCGCCGGTTTAACCATCTTTTGCAGGAGACCGACGCGGTTTATCATGAAATGGCCCAGCACTGGGGCCTTTCGGACAGCGTCATGGGGGTGCTGTACACCCTGTGCGACGCCGGGGGCCGGTGCCGCCTGCGGGACATCTGCTATTGGAGCGGCATGACCAAGCAGACCGTCAACTCCGCCCTGCGGCGGATGGAGGGGGACGGGCTGATCTATCTGGAGTCCGCGGGCCGGGGCAAGGACGTGTGCCTGACGCCGGAGGGGGAGGCCCTGGTCCAGCGGACCGCCCGGCGGGTGATCCAGGCGGAAAACCAGGTGTTCGCCGCCTGGCCCCAGGAGGACGTGGAGCAATATCTGGCGCTGACCCGGCGCTTCCAGGAGGCCCTGGCCCAGAAGGCCCGGGAGATCAAGGAGGAATCATGAGCAAAACACCCATCCAGCTTTCGGATCATTTCACCTGCCGCAAGCTGATCTGCTTTACCCTGCCGTCCATCACCATGATAATCTTCACCGCCATTTACGGCGTGGTGGACGGCTTCTTCGTGTCCAATTACGCAGGCAAGACCCCCTTTGCGGCGGTGAATCTCATCATCCCGGTGCTGCTGATCCTGGGAAGCGTGGGCTTCATGTTCGGCACCGGCGGCGGCGCCCTGATCGCCAAGACCATGGGCCAGGGGGACCGCCAGCGGGCCAACAACATCTTTTCCCTGATCGTGTACGCCTCGGCGGCCTGCGGCGTGGTGCTGGCGGCCCTGGGCTTTCTGATCCTGCGCCCGGCGGCGGTGCTGATGGGAGCCGAGGGGGAGCTGCTGGAGCAGGCCCTGATCTATGGCCGTATCAACCTCATCGCCCTGCCCTTTTATGTGCTGCAATATGAGTTCCAGTGCCTGTTTGCCACGGCGGAAAAGCCCCGGCTGGGCCTGTTCGTCACTGTGGCGGCGGGGGTTGCCAACATGGTGCTGGACGCCCTGTTTGTGGGGGTGTTCTCCTGGGGCGCGGCAGGTGCGGCGGCGGCCACGGCCATCAGCCAGTGCATCGGCGGCGTGGCGCCGCTGATCTACTTCGCCCGCCCCAACAGCAGCCTGCTGCGGCTGGGAAAGTGCCGCCTGGACCTGCGTGCCCTGGGAAAGACCTGCTCCAACGGCTCCTCGGAGTTTATGAGCAACGTGTCCATGTCCCTGGTGAGCATGCTGTATAACGTCCAGCTGATGAAGTACGCCGGAGAGGACGGCATCTCAGCCTACGGCGTGCTGATGTATGTGAGCATGGTGTTCCAGGCCATTTTCGTGGGCTATTCCGTGGGCGTGGCCCCCATTGAGTCCTATCACCTGGGGGCGGAGAACCGCCGGGAGCTGCGGGGCCTGCTGCGGCGCAGCCTGGGCCTGCTGGCCGTGTGCGCCGCGTGTATGTTCGCGGCGGGCCAGGTGCTGGCCGCTCCCCTGTCCCGGCTCTATGTGGGCTATGACCCGGGCCTGTTCGAGATGACGTCCCACGCCTTCGGCATCTTCTCCTTCTCGTTCCTGTTCTCGGGCTTCGCCATCTATGGCTCGTCCTTCTTCACGGCCCTGAACGACGGGCTGACCTCCGCCAGCATCGCCTTTCTGCGGACGCTGGTGTTCCAGGTGGGCGCGGTGCTGACCTTCCCGCTTCTGTGGAAGCTGGACGGCATCTGGCTTTCCATCGTGGCGGCGGAGGTCATGGCCGTGATCACCACGGCGATTTTCCTGGTGGTGGGGCGCAAGCGGTACGGGTATTGAAGCCCCACCAGAAAAAAACCAAAAAATTTCAAAAAAATGCTTGCAATCCCCGGATGAATGTGGTATATTAATCAAGCTGACATGAGTGATTCAGCCAGCTATCCGGGTGTGGCGAAGTTTGGTATCGCGCTTGAATGGGGTTCAAGAGGCCTTGAGTTCGAATCTCAACACTCGGACCACGAAGAAGTCCTGAAACCGTAAGGTTTCGGGACTTCTTTTTTTGTTTTCGCGGGGGCTTTACCCGGCGGTTTTCTAACACTTTTCTAACACTTGCCGGACAGCAGAGAGGACATTTCCTGGGCGATGGACTGCTTGCGGGCCATGTCCAGGTGACCATAGACATTGGCGGTCATCTTGATATCACTGTGGCCCAGCCACTCCTGCACGTCCTTGAGCGTAAAGCCATTGCTCAGCAGAATGCTGGCACAGCTATGCCGCAGTTCGTGGAAGCGGATGCGGGGCAGGCCGTTCTTCTGGAGCAGGCGGGCAAAATGATGGGTGATATAGTCCGGAGGAAACGGACGGCCATCCGGCCATTTGAACACATACGGGTTCTCCTGGTATGCCTTGCCGAACAAGCGCCGGTTCGTGCGCTGATCAGACAGGGCCTGCAGGAAAATGGCCCGGGCTTCCGGAAGCAGCGGGAAAGAGCGGTAACTGCTGGCGTTCTTGGTCTTATCCTTTTCCACCGGCTTGGTCACCTTGCTGACGGTGTGCCGAATCGTCAGGGTGCCGGACTCAAAGTCGATGCTGTCCCATTGCAGGCCCAGCAGTTCACTGCGGCGCAGGCCGTAAATAGCCGTGATTTTCACCAGCGGGAACAGTGGATCGTCCCGGATGCTGTCCAGGAGCGTCTGCACCTGTTCCGCCGTGTAGAAATGCGCTTCATGCCGTGGGACGCTGGGCAGGTCGATATACTCGCAGGGATTGGCGGACAGCAGACCGGCCTTAACGGCTTCCGTCAGCGCCTGATACAGAATGTTCTTGTGCAGGCGGAGACTGCGGGGAGACAGGCCGCCTTTGCCGTCCTTGCGCCCATGGGCGGCCTTTTCGTCCATGTAATCCTGCAGAAGCTGGCGGGTCACCTGCTGCAGCTTCAGGCCGCTGGCATCAAAATACGGAAGAATGTGACTGTTGGCCAGACTTTCATAGCCCTGATAGGTCACCTCATCCACCCGGCGCTTTACCTGGGCCAGCCAGGTGCGGATAAAGTCGGCAAAGGACACATCGCTGGGAATGATACCCTGCTGCCGTTCATATGCCTGGATCGTCTGGCGGAGCAGTTGTTCCGCCCGGCGCTTGTTGCCCTTTACCGGCAGGTCCGTTCTGATCCATTTCTGCCGCCGTTTACCGCTTGCGTAGCTGTTGAGAACGATATAGTACTTGTTATCTTTGATTTGCAGACTTCCTGTCATAATAGCTCCTTTCCGGACAGTTAGATTTGTCTGCTGTCATGGGTTTGCTACCGTGTAGCGCGCCGACTGGACAAAATCCACCAGGCACGCCTTGGGAATAAGCATTTTTCGGCCGATATACTTGCAGCCCAGCCGCTTTTCGTGAATCAGCCGGTATACGCTGGCTTTGCCGATGCCCAGGGCACGGGCCACCTCGGCAGGGGTCATCACATCGGGATAGTCCTTGAACAAGCACAGCCCCCCTTAAAACGGCTCATCGCCGCTGTCAGCCTGCATTTCCAGGGCGCCCTGATTGATGCGGCGGCAGAAAGCTCGATAGGTTTCCGGTTCCGTTACCTGCACATTGGGGTACTGATCCGACAGCGGAATATTGCTGACCAGAAACACCTTGGTAAAGCAGGCCACCTTGTTGCTGTAGCGGCAAGGCAGCATCAAGGGATAGCCGTCCAGAAACTTGAGCATATCCGCGATGGGCAGACTGCTGCGAAACTCGTCAAACAGGATAACATCCTGACCCCGATAGTCATCAAAGGGATGGGCGTAATTGGTAACATGGAAAACATTTTCATAGCCGTACAGCTCCATGATGCTCCGGGTTTTGCCGACTCCGGTTTTGCCCCACAGATAGGTTACCTGCAGGTCCCTCCATTGACTGCGGAACCTGTTTTCCAGCAGTGTCTGCCGGGCGGCTTCAATATGCTGTAGCCGATTCATGGCGGAGGGGAACTGCATCAGAATTTCCGCATTGGAAGCGCCGGAAGAAATCATTTCCAGGATTTCAGAGCTGACAGACTGCCGTTTATCACGTTCCGGAGGAAGGTCGCCGCTTTCCTCGAAGGTTTCCGGAAGGTTGGTTTCATGCTTGCCGTCATCCAGCCATCGACCCTCCTTGCGGATATAATCGCGGTTGGCCTGATGGCTTCCCTTTGCCATCTCAATGTGAGCGCCCATGAAGCGATTTTGCAGGGTGGTGAACAGAATCGCGTTGGGGGAATATAGATACAAATGCGTGTGAGGCGTACCCTGCTCGCCTACCTCATCACACATACACCAGTATTGAATACCGGGAAAGCTGGCCAGTGTTGTGCGGATAACCTCGTGAGTAAATCCGTGGTCAACAGGGTTATTGAAGGTCAGCTGATACTTTCGGGCTTTCGTTTTCTGTGTGCACATCCTTTCATAAAATATTTCATTACACAAAACACACGGTTACCAAAGGGTAATACTATGCCTTTGGTAACCAAAGACGGGAGATCCAGCGGGCACTGGAAGCGGTTCGGTCAACGGGACATTTCTGCAGCAAGGCCATCGGAATGGAATCGCGTGCTTGATTTGATATCCGGGAGATTCAGCGGGCACCGGAAGTCATTTGCAAGACGGAAACTGTAGCAGCAAGGCCACGGGGGAGCATGGATGCGAGCCGCATTGCGGCTGACGCCGCAAGTTGCTCTCGCATTTCCTTGCGGGGAGCTGTTACTCCTCTTTTGACAGTTTCGTTTTTATTTCGGACAGGCCATCCCGGGACAGTTCCATAATCTGATCCACGGAGAGACTGTTCAGAAGCCGCAGCATAGTTTGTGACTGTTCCAGGCCGTTGAGCTGTTGGACGATCAATTGCAGGCAGGCGCTGGCATCATTGGTAACGCCCTGGCGTTGCTTATACTCCTGTATTCTCTGGTACAGGTCGTCCGGAATGGTAAGATTGACGCGTTTTTTATCTGACGGCATAGGTCGTACCTCCTTGCGTTAAATTCTGGAATTGATTCTACAGCATGTCACAAGGAATGTCAAGGAGTACTTTGGAGTTACTCCACATATGGAATAAGCCGCCTGTTCCGTTTTGGAAGCAGGCGGCTTGTACAAAATCCATGACAGCAGATTTCTTCTAACAGTTTTCTAACACTTTTTTGATTTCCTTGTTTTTCGGTGGCCGGGCGCTGCAATATGCATCATGCAGCGCCCGGCCCAAACCCGCTGCAAATACAGGCAACTCCGTGATATACGGCGAGTCGGTCTGACTTTATATGAAACATACTTGAAAGCAATGGGGTTCAAGAGGCCTTGAGTTCGAATCTCAACACTCGGACCAAATTAACGAAACGGTATAGATGCGTCTGGCGAAAAGCCAGGCGCATCAACCGTTTCCGGGCTTTTTCGAGCCCGGATTTCTTCTTTCAAACCATAGATGCAAATCGCTGTTTCAGAGCGTCTGCCCCGATTCGAACCGGGCATTTTCCCTTTTCGGGCAGATGCGTTCAGCCAGCGCCCTTTTTCAGCGGCGATTTTTCCGGCTGACAGCGGTATTTTTCTTAAAAAAGAATCACAAAGATTTGGGCGTCGTTTTGTTGGTCCTGACGGACTGAGAAAGCGGCGCCCTTTTTCATTTCAAAAAGGGCGCTGGTGTCAGCGTCAATTTTTTGTGGGCCGGAGCATGATCGCTCTGGCCTTATTTTTTTGCACACGGGAGGAGTTATATGAGCATCAGCGCAGAAGAAAAGGTCTGTTACCTCAGAGAAGCAGCAATCGTCCTTGCCAAGGAGGGTTTCCAGTTGGACGAAGTTCACACTGACAGGCTGTGTATCCAGCTTGACGGTTCGCCGCTTTGTGAAGTAACTGAGAGCGGTGGTGTTGCCTACCGCAATGAGGATATTGACGAGCCAGAACGGATCGCTGCCAAGGACAAGGTGTATGAGATTGTCAGGACCACAGCGGAGTATATGCGGCAGATGGAGATGGCACCCTTTTTGAAAGCTGACGGTCTGGAGGACGGCTACAAGGTGCTGGCGGATTTCAACGGCACTGTGCTGGCTGGAGTTCAGAGCAAACACGGAGTCCACTTTGTCACATGGGATTGGGCCTATGGGCACACAGGAGTATGTCATGGGCACTATTTCATGGAGAACTATGCAGGAGCCAAACAGGACTTTGCTATCCGCTCCGGGCTGATTCAAAAGGAACGGCTTTTCACCCCAGAGCAGATGACCGAGATTTATCGCTGCTGTGCGGACTCTGTAGACGGAGATTTCTTTGAACTCACGGGAGAGCAGGAAAAAATGATCCGCAGTGTTCAGCAGCAGATTGAGGAGTGTGTGCCGGATTTGGACGAGCGAATCCGGCAGCAGGAAGAAGCCTTGGAACAAGTCGCGCAGCAACAGACAATGTAATATCAAACGGAACGGGCCGGAGTCTTAGCAATAAGATTCCGGCCCTTTTTTCATTTCAGAGAGGAGTTCACTTATGCCGTACTATTTCATGCGAGACACGCCGCTGCAGGCGTTGGAGCAGTTGATGATGTCTCAGCCCGGTCAAAA
>NZ_JAJEPW010000078.1:0-10968 GCF_020687045.1 Brotocaccenecus cirricatena | reverse complement strand
GCGCAGCCGCCCGGCTGCGCCCTTCGTATATTCAGCTTTGCTGCTTTTCTCTTGTAAAGACTGCGGCAGTAATCAGGGCCGTCAGGGGGATGGACAGAATCACGCCCACGCTGCTGGCTATGCCGCTGACCACCTCCATGGACACATACGCCGAGCTCATCAGCTGGCGGAAGGACAGCCCCAGGGAGTACAGGTACAGGATCAGTGTGAACCCACTGCCCAAAAACGCCAGGATCAGGGTGTTGGTCATGGTGCCCACCATGTCCCGGCCGATGTTCATACCGGAGCGGAACAGCTCCCGCCGGGACAGCTGGGGATTGGCGGCGTGGACCTCCGCCAGGGAGGAGGCGATGCCCATGGTCACGTCCATCACCGCCCCCAGGGCGCTGATGATGATGCCGCCTACCAGCAGGCCCCGCAGGCCGATGGGTGTGCCGGTCTGGCGCAGCTGCAGCAAAGGCTCTACGTCCTCGATGCGCAGGCCGTCCACCCGGGTCAGGGCCTGGGCCAGCAGCCCGAACAGCAGGGCCAGGGCCGTGCCCGCCACGGCGCCCAGCATGGCGCACACGCTCTTTTTCTGCACGCCGCCCACAATGGTCAGGCTCACCACCGCCACATAGGCGCACACGATAAAGGTCATCAGCAGGGTATTGGCCCCCTTCATCAGCGCCGGCAGCAGCACGCCGAACAGGCACACCAGCGTCACCGCTAAGGCCACCAGCGACTTGGCCCCGGTGCGGCCGCCTACGATCACCGCCGCCGCGATGAACAGCGCCACCACGATGGCCAGGGGGATCAGCCGGTCGAATTCATACACCGTGGCGTTGACGGTGCCGTCGGAATAGCTGGAGATCAGGATGGTGGCCCGGTCCCCGGCGTGGAGGGGCCCGCCGTACAGGGGACCCACATAGTTATATACCTGCATCTGCTGGCCCTGATAGTCCCCGGACCTCACGGTAACCAGCAGCAGCTGCTCTCCCCGGTACCCGTTGTCGGCGGCGGGGTCCTTCTCCGTGGAGTCCGACAGGACCTGCTCCACCACGGCGGATTCATAGTCCGCCCGCTCCTCCGGCTGGCCGGCTTCCACCCGGGCCGGGGCTGCCAGCAGCCGCCCCACGATCAGCAGCACCAGGGCCGCCGCCAGTACCGCGCAGGTCCACTTGTTTTCCCGCAGCCAGGCGGCAGGACCCGCCTGTTTTGTCTTTTTCTTCATAAGAACCTCTTCCTTTCGGCAAATGGAAAGCTGTCCTCACCAGCATAGCAACTTGCGCCCCCCTTGTCAAGCGGCGGTTTTGTGCCGCCGCCGGGGATAAAAGCCCCGCCGCCGGGCAGACTATAGGCGAAAGGATGTGCTGCAATCATGGATATGTCACCCCAGGAATACCAGGCCTATGTCAAGGGCATGCAGAAGAAGTCTCCCCTGCTGAAGGACATGGCCCTGGCCTTCGGCATCGGCGGGGCTATCTGCGTGGTGGGCCAGCTGATCCAGACCGGCTGGCTGATGCTGCTGCCCCGGGAGGACGCCGCCTCCGCCACCTCCATCAGTCTGGTGTTTCTGTCGGCCCTGTTCACGGGGCTGAACCTGTATAACAAGCTGGCCCGGTTCGGCGGAGCCGGGACCCTGGTGCCCATCACGGGCTTTGCCAACGCCGTGGTGTCCCCAGCCATGGACTTCCGGGCAGAGGGCCTGATCACCGGCATGGCCGCCAAAATGTTCCTGATCGCCGGGCCTGTGATCGTATTCGGCACCGCCGCCAGCGTGGTATACGGCGTGGTGCTGTGGCTGCTGGGGGGATAAGTGCAGACAGGGCGTACCGCAAGCGGTACGCCCATTGCTTATTCCCGGTCCTGCTTCTGCCGCCGGGCCAGCACCAGGGCCCGGACGCCGCCGTAAATGACCCAGATCACGCCGATGGCCAGATAGAGATACTTCATCTCGCTCATAGCGTTCCATTTCAGCAGGGAATACCCCGCCAGCAGCACGCCGCACAGCAGATACACCACATAGCGCATGATGCTGTCGGTTTTTTTCTTGTTGTCCATAGCGGCCTCCTCAGTGGTGATACTACCATTATAAGGGTTCTGCCGCCGGTGTCAATGCTTTTTCAAGGGCAGGCGGGGCGTGTGCGATGCCCGGGGCCCCGCCCCGCCTGCCTTTTATCCCGCCCGCCGCTCCCTGCGGTGGGCTATCCCAGCGAATCCAGGTCGTCCTTCCCCAGGCTCATATGCCGCCAACGCTCCGGCATTTCCGGCCCGATCAGGGGGAACAGATTCTCCGTGTCGGTGGTGGGCTGGATATTATAGGTGCCGTACTGGTTCACCAGGTCAAAGCAATTCTGGGGCACGCCCCGGAACTGATGCACGTCCGGCGCGGCGTCGTAGGGGAAGCCGCGGTCCTTTCGCTTCATCTCTCTCACCTCCGGCCTTAGTATGCCCCGGCTTCGAAAAATCTTTCACCACCCGGTGAGGAGGCACCGACCGCTTGCCATCGGGGGCGGCGTGTGGTATACTCAAAATCAGCTTAGTGAAGCAGTTTTTGCGGGACTTCCGATGAAAAGGGTGCTGGATGATGTGAAGCGCACGGATTTGCGGCCTGTCCTAGGGGCGGTGGAAGGGATGTATATCAAGGAAATGTAAGGAAGGCTTCGGCCTGATAAACCGGAAAATGCGAGGTGCATATGTATTATCACGCATCGCCAATAGGCACGATCAAGCAGCTGGAGCCCAGGACTTCCAATCACGGAGTCCCTTTGGTCTACTTCTCAAAGAAAAGAGAAAATGTCCTGGTCTATTTGAGCAATGCGATTGAGCGGTATTGCAAGGAAACCGGCTTCTCCTATGACGGCAGATGGGAAAAATGGGGACCATACGGATTTGAGAAGAACGGCATTCAGCGGCTGGAGGAATACTATCCGGATGCGCTGAGAAAGACCTATCAAGGTGTATCCGGATACATCTATTGCGCAGGCAGCATTGAGGAAGCGGATTTCGATGTGCGGATTCCGGATGCGGCTGTAAGCAGTATTCCTGTAGACATCGAATCTGTGGAGTTTGTTTCCGATGCCTACGAGGCTATTTTACAGGCGGAAAAGGATGGACTCATTACCATTATGAGATATGAGGAAATGCCGGAAAGCGTGCGGCAATGGAATCAAAGAACCATACGGGAAGAATACAAAAACGCTGCGGACCATCCGGAGTACCGGCACTTCTTAAAAGGCAGCTTCCCGGATTGGCTGGCAGATGAATAACCAATTATTTTACAGGAGGAATGACGTATGACCGTATCTCAGGCACTGGAAAGGCTGGCCGCCTATGAAAAGCAGGCCTTTGCCTATAACCACGCCTCCGGCGTGCTGTATTACGACGGAGCCACCGTTGCCCCCAAGGGCTCGGCAGACGTCCGGGCCGACACCCTGGGGGAGCTGTCCCGCATGAGCTACATTCTGACCACCGCCCCGGAGACGGTGGAGATGCTCCAGACCCTGGTGCAGGCCCGGGACCGGCTGGACCCCGTCACCGCCCGGAAGGTATCGGAGCTTTGGCGGGACTATGAACAGACCCACCGCATTCCCCAGGAGGAATTTGTGGCCTATCAGCAGCTGGTGTCCAAGGCCGACGCCGTGTGGCACGAGGCCAAGGAGCGCAGCGACTATGCCCTGTTTGAGCCGTATCTCCAGCGGATCTTCGACAGCTGCCGCCGCCTGGCGGGCTGCCGTCAGCCGGAGAAGGACCCCTACGACGCCCAGCTGGACCAGTTTGAGCGGGGCCTGACCCGGGACACCTGCGACCGGTTCTTCGCCGCCCTGCGCCGGGATCTGGTGCCCCTGATCGAGCAGGTCCAGGCCCACGCCGACCGGGTGGACGACGCCCCCCTGCACCGGGACTTCCCCGTGGCCATCCAGCGGGAGTTCACGGACTTCGTCATGGGCGTCATGGACATCGACCGCGACCACTGCATCGTGGGAGAGACGGAGCACCCCTTCACCATCAACTTCTCCCGGGACGACGTGCGCATCACCACCAACTATCACGCGGACTTAGTGGCCTCGTCCCTGTACTCCGTGGTCCACGAGGGCGGCCACGCCCTGTATGAGCTGCACGTGGGCCGTGAGCTGTCCCGCACCTGCCTGGGCGGCGGCGTGTCCATGGCCATCCACGAAAGCCAGTCCCGGTTCTATGAGAACATCATCGGCCGCAGCAGGGCCTTCTGCGGGATCATCTATCCCTGGCTCCGGGAGCACTTCGCCCCCCGGCTGGACGACGTCAGCCCGGAGGATTTTTACCGCATGATCAACAAGGCCCAGCCCTCCCTGATCCGCACCGAGGCCGACGAGCTGACCTACTGCCTGCACATCATGGTGCGCTATGAGCTGGAGCGGCGGATGTTCGCCGGGGAGCTGACGGCCCACGACCTGCCCGCTGAGTGGAACCGCCTGTACAAGGCGTATCTGGGCGTGGACGTGCCCAACGACCGGGAGGGCATCCTCCAGGATTCCCACTGGGCCAATGGCAACATCGGCTATTTCCCCTCCTACGCCATCGGCTCGGCCTACGGCGCCCAGTATCTGCGGCAGATGCAGAAGGACTTCGACGTGTCCGCCGCCGTGGCCACCGGCCGGCTGACGCAGATCAACCGCTGGCTGGAGGAGAAGATCTGGAAATACGGCTGCATGAAGGACCCCACGCCCCTGTTCGAGTCCGTCTGCGGCCCCTTCGACCCCACCTGCTACACCGCCTATCTCCGGGACAAGTTCACGGAGGTCTACGGTCTGTAACGCCCCCGGCATAACAAAGAGAGCCGCACATTCGTGCGGCTCTCTTTGTTTGAGGATAGAAAGGAAAAGCAATTCATGTCGTAGGAATTACTGTAGCTAAGATACACCATGAGAAAAAATTTGTAAAGCGACAAAATCTCATTTTACCATTACACAATGTCATGGAATCATCTGAATTCTACGGTTCGTGCAGGATAGCTTCCTGAAAATTGGGCAAAATGCATAGAATTCCTCTCTTGCCTGGGGAAAATGTACGTTGTATAATAGGACCATGAAATTCTTTCATGGCGGGAGGCGCACATGGATACGAAGAAACTGGAGGCGTTGGCGGCGGCTGTGGAACATGGCAGCTTCACCCGGGCGGCGGAGGCCCTGGGCTATACCCAGTCCGGCATGACCCACATGATGAACAGCCTGGAGCGGGACATCGGCTTTCCGGTGCTGCTGCGGGGCCGGGCCGGTGTGCGGCTGACTCCGGCGGGGGAGCGCATCTATCCCCTGGTTCGCCAGGTGCTGTCTGCTTCCCAGGCCCTGGACCGGGAGATTACCCTGATCAATTCCCACAAGGAGGACACCATCCGGGTGGCCGCCTATTCCAGCATCGCCATGCACTGGCTGCCGGAGGTGATCCAGCAGTTCCGCCGGATCCACCCGGAGCTGACGGTGGATATCCAGATGGGCAGCGTGGAGGAGGTGTACCGCTGGGTCCGGGAGGACAAGGCGGACATGGGCTTTGCCAGCCTCCAGGACGGGATGACCATGGACTGGCTCCCTCTGGCGGAGGACCCGCTGCTGGCCATCCTGCCGCCGGAGTACGACCTGGGCGGCCGGGAGCGGTTCGACGTGCGGGATTTCAGCGGCCACGAGTTTCTGATGCCCTCCATGGGCTTCCACCTGGACATTCTCCGGGCCTTGAACCGCTCCGGCGTCACGCCGGTGATCCGCACCACACAGGTGTCCGACAGCGTCATCATCTCCATGGTGGAGCACGGCCTGGGGGTCAGCGTCCTGTCGGAGCTGGTGCTCAAGGGCCGCCGGGACGCCGTGCAGGCGGTGCCCCTGGACCCGCCGGCCTTCCGGGAGCTGGGCATCGTCACCCGGGACCGCCGGGAACTGCGGCCCGCCGCCCGGCGCTTCATCACCGAGGCCCGGGACATCATTCGCCAGATCAAATAGGAGGAGCCTATGTTGACATTTACCCCCATTACCCTGGAGCATCACGCCCTGCTGCGCAAATATTACGCCGGGTGCGACTATCGCCTGTGCGAATACTCTGCCGGGACCAAGCTCATGTGGAGCCTGTATCTGCGGCCCTCCTTTGCCGAGGAGGCGGGCTGCCTCATCGTCCGCAACCGCATCGACGGCGAGTGGGTCTTTGACTACCCGGTGCCCGGCCCCGACGGCGACGTGGACGCCGCCCTGACGGCCATCGAGAGCTACTGCACCGACACGGAGACGCCGCTGGTGATCTCCGTGGTGCCGGAGGAGAAGGCCCCGGAGCTGCTGCTGCGCTGGCCTCGTCTGCGGATGAACAACGAGCGCAACTGGAAGGACTATCTCTATCGGGCGGAGGACATGGCTGCCTTTGCGGGCCGGAAATACAGCGGCCAGCGCAACCACATCAACAAATTCCGCAAGGAGTATCCCACGGCGAAATTTATCCCCCTGACCGGGGCGGACATGCCCCTGATCGAGAATTTCTGGGCGGATTATGAGCAGGAGTTCCAGAAAACCAGCTTCAACGCCAAGCGGGAGCTGGCCTATGCCAAGGCTCTGGCCCGGCTGCTGCCGGAGGGGTGGCTGCTGGGCGGCGGCCTGCTGGTGGATGACCGGCTGGTGGCCATGAGCCTGGCGGAGAACTGCGGCGGCACCCTGATTATTCATGTGGAGAAGGCGCTGTACTCCCACCAGGGGGCCTATCCCACCCTGGTCCAGGCCTTTGCCGCCCACTTCGGCGGCGACTGCGTCTATATCAACCGGGAGGACGACGCCGGGGACCGGGGCCTGCGGACCTCCAAGCTGCAGTATCTGCCGGTGCGCCTGGCAGGGAAGCTGCGGTTCGAGGTCCAGTGCGAGGCGGACCGCCTGCGGGAGATCCCCACCGTCACCACCCCCCGGCTGACCCTGACGCCGCTGGAGGAGCGGGACGAGGCCGCCTATAACGCCTTGTGCCTGGACGATGCGCGCAACCGCTGGTGGGGCTATGACTATCGTCAGGACCTGAAGGGGGAGCTGACGGAGGATTACTTCCTGTCTGTGGCCCGGCGGGACTTCGCCGCCCGGCGGGCGGTGAACTTCGCCGTCCGGCTGGATCGCCAACTGATCGGCGAGGTGGTGCTGTACCGGTTCGACTGGCGGGGCGGGGCGGAGCTGGGCTGCCGCATCGACCCGGCCTATGCCGGGCACGGCTACGGCGCCGAGGCCTTCGCCGCTGCGGCGGACTGGGCCCTGTTCCGGCTGAGCCTGGCCCGGGTGAAGGCCAAGTGCTATAAGGAGAACGCCGCCTCGTATAAGATGCTTTCCGCTTGTATGCGCCCGGCAGGGGAGGACGAGACCTTCTTCTATTTTGAAAAAACCGTGTGACAGCAAAAGCAGGGAGGCCCGGCGGGCCTCCCTGCTTTTGCTGGACGTTCTTTACTTCACGCAGATGGTCTCGATCTCCACCAGCGCGCCCCGGGGCAGAGCGCCCACTTCCACGGCGCTGCGGGCGGGATACTGGCCCTCGGTGAAGAACTCGGCGTACACTGCGTTCATGGCGGCAAAGTCGCTCATGTTCTGCAGGAACACGGTGGTCTTGACCACGTTGTCCATGGTCAGGCCGACGGCCTCCAGAATGGCCTTCACATTGGTCAGCACCTGGCGGGTCTGTTCCTGGATGCCGCCGGGAACGAACTCACCGGTCTTGGGGTCAAAGGGCACCTGACCGCTGGTGACCAGGAAGCTGCCGCAGTCGATGGCCTGGGAATAGGGGCCGATGGCGGCAGGAGCGTTGGTGGTGGCAATGATCTTTTTCATAACAGATCTTCCTCCTTATGTAATATCCTCCGAAATATCCTCCGAAGCAACGGGCCTTCCGGCCCACAATTATTATATCACACTTTTTGCCGTTTGGCAACACTTGACACCGTGGGCTGTCTGCGGTACAATAGGAGCAGAAAGAGGCGCTGCGACAAGCGGTTAGCCTCTTTCAGATGAAGATTTTCTTAATATGCTCAGAAAACCGTCACTTGGCAGAGTGGCGGTTTTCGCGTTTCTTTACAATGATCGTGACCGTAAAGGCCCCAATATGTAACGTAATCCGCATGAGCCTCACCCCCTTTCGGGTGGTGTGGCCAACCGCCTGCCGTTCGTGCAGCGCCTATAGGCAGTCTATCATATTTTCCGCCGTTTGGCAACACTCGCCGTTTTCACCCGAAGCACAGGCGCACCGCCCAGGCGGCGGCCGCGAAGGCGGCCAGGTCCGCCGTCAGGGCGGCAGGAATGGTGTACCGGGTGCGCCGGATTCCCGCCGCGCCGAAGTACACCGCCACGGTGTAGAAGGTGGTCTCCGAGCAGCCCAGCATCACTGCCGCCGTGCGGCCCACGGCGGAGTCCGGGCCGTACTGCTCCATGATCTGGCTGCCCACCGCCAGAGCCCCGGAACCGCTGACCGGCCGCACCAGCAGCAGCGCCGCCGTCTCCGGCGGGATCCCCAGAAGCCCCAGCACCGGAGCCAGCGCCGCCGCCAGGGCGTCCATGGCCCCGGAGGCCCGCAGCATATACACCGCCGTCAGCAGCCCCACCAGCGCCGGGAGAATTTTCGCCACCACCGCCAGGCCTTCCCCGGCACCCTGGGTCAGGGCGGCGTATACGTCCACCCGCCGGGTCAGGGCGTACAGGGCCACCCCCGCCAGCAGACAGGGGATCACAAATGCCGTGGGGTCCATGTCAGTCCCTCCACACCCGCTGGAGCAGCCGTGCCGCCAGCAGCCCCGCCGTCACGGAGATGGCCGACGACAGCCACACCGCCGGCAGGATATCGAAGGGCGTCCGGCAGCCGCAGGCCGCCCGCACCCCGGCCACCGTGGTGGGCAGCAGCTGCAGCGACGCCGTGTTCAGCACCACCAGGCGGCACAGCTCGTCGTCGGCGGTGCCGTCGGTTCCCCGGGCCATGCGCCGGGCCGCCCGGATGCCCAGGGGCGTGGCCGCATTGCCCAGACCCAGCAGATTGGCGGACACGTTGGCCGACACCGCCGCCAGGGTCTCCGGGTCCCGGCTGGCTCGGGGCAGAAGCCACCGCAGAGCGGGCCGCAGCAGCGCCGCCAGCTTTTCGGAAAGACCGCAGCGGGACATGATCTCCATGACTCCGCTCCACAGGCACAGCACCCCGGCCATGGCGATGCACAGCTGCACTGCCGCCCCGGCCCCCTCCAGAGCCGCCGCGCCCACGGCGTCCATGGTGCCGTTCCATGCGGCAAAAATCAGCGACACCACCGCCATCCCCGTCCAGATCCAGGCCATTGCCATATGCATTCCCCCTCCTGCCCATGTATATGACCGGGAGAACACATAGTATTCGTGAAGAAATTGTAAAAATGCCAAGCACTTTGTTGACTTAACGGAGGCCTTGTCGTATAATAAAAAAGCGTAGTATTTTCACTTTAATGAGGGTCAATACGAAATGGGGAGATGGCAATATGAAGTCAACCGGTATTGTGAGAAAAGTGGATGAGCTGGGCCGGATCGTTCTGCCGGTGGAGCTGCGGCGCACCATGGACATTGCGGAGAAGGACCCGCTGGAGATCTATGTGGACGGCAACTCCATCGTCCTGCGGAAGTATCGCCCCAGCTGCATTTTCTGCGACAGCACCAAGGATGTGCGGACCTTCCGGGGAAAGAACGTCTGTCCCCGCTGCCTGCGGGAGCTCCGGGAGCGGACATAAGCATCATATAACCCAAACGGCAGGCCCTGGGGCCTGCCGTTTCGCGCGCCCCGGCGGACACACCGGCCTGCAATGCCGCCGACTCCGGGGCTTGCGCCCGGCGGCCCGGCGTGGTATACTGTATAAAAAGTGCCGCTTTTAGCAGGCATAAGCACCGCGCGTTGGATTTTTGCCGACGGCGTGGTATGATATAGGGTAACATGAAAAACGGGAGGTTTTTTTACCATGGCGATGATCGGATATGTGGCCCGGGTCCTCACCGGCGTCCGCTTCAAGAAAATGAACCACATGATCGACGTGGTGCACCAGAAGTGCGGCCAGAACAAGGTCCGCACCTTCTTCGATATGCTCTGGTGCGCCGTGCGCTACGGCGCGGGGTATTATGACTACACCATGTTCGGCTTTTACGACATGACCGGCGCCCAGCGGGACACCTATCTCACCCGTGTGCGCAACAAGAAGGTCAGCAACATCATGAACGATATGGCCCACGACGACGATTTTGACGACAAGCTGCTCTTCAACGTCCGCTTCGCCAAGTATCTCCGCCGCCCCACCCTCAACGGCGAAACCGCCACCCCGGAGCAGATGGCCCAATTCCTGGAGGGCCAGGAGGCCATTTTTGCCAAGATCAACCACGGCTCCTGCGGCAACGGCGTGGAAAAGCTGTATGTGAAGGATTTTGAATCCCCGGCGGCCATGCTGGACTATATCCGGGAGAAGAAGCTGGTGGTGCTGGAGCATGTCCAGGCCCAGCATCCCGACATGGCGCGCCTGCATCCCCAGTCCGTGAACACCATGCGCATCTGCACCGACCTGGTGGACGGCCAGGTGCACATCGCCTACATCACCCTGAAAATGGGCCGGGGCGGCGGCGTGTGCGACAACTCCGGCCAGGGCGGCATCCTCTGCCGGGTGGATATCGACACCGGCAAGATCTGCTCCCCCGCCACCGACGACTATTTCAACGTCTTTGACAAGCACCCCGACACCGGCATCCCCCTGGTGGGCTATCAGCTGCCCATGATCGAGGAGGCCAAGGCCCTGGCCTGCCAGGCCGCCCTGGAAATTCCGGAGGTGGGCCATGTGGGCTGGGATATGGCCATCGGCCCCGACGGCCCCGCCATCATCGAGGGCAACGACTTCCCCGGCACGGACCTGTGCCAGCTGGCCCCCTTCTGCCCGGAGAAAACCGGCCTGTGGCCCTATTACAAGGAGCTTCTGCACCTGTAAGTGAATCAAACACAAGAGCGGCGCTGCCATGCAGC
>NZ_JAJEPW010000077.1:0-11191 GCF_020687045.1 Brotocaccenecus cirricatena | reverse complement strand
TTTGTATGAGACGTCACAGCGTGTTTTCACACGCTGTGCGTGCGCACAGCGCACGGGATTCTTGATTAAATTTTTTATTCAAGAATCAGTATTAATGATAACAAGGAGATAATACATCATGAAAAAGACTTCCGTGAAGCTGACGGCGCTGGTTCTGGCGCTGATCCTGTCCCTGGCCCTGACGGGCTGCGGCTCCAAGAGCACCTCCCTGAAGATCGCCGTTCCCAACGACACCACCAACGAGGCCCGGGCCCTGCTGCTGCTGCAGGAGAACGGCATCATCAAGCTGCGGGACGGCGCAGGCATCACCGCCACCAAGAACGACATTGTGGAGAACCCCTATAACGTGGAGATCGTAGAGGCCGAGGCCGCCCGTCTGCCCGATATGCTGAAGGACGCCGACTACGCCGTCATCAACTCCAACTACGCCATCAACGCCGGGCTGAACCCCGTGAAGGACTCCCTGGCCATCGAGGGCTCCTCCTCCGCCTATGCCAACATCCTGACTGTGAAGGAAGGCAACGAGAATTCCCCCAAGATCCTGGCCCTGAAGGCCGCTCTGGAGAGCCGGCAGGTGGCCAGCTTCATCGAGAGCAAGTACAACGGCTCCGTGGTCAGCACCGTCACCAACCCCGGCAACGGCTATGACGATTCCGTGGATTACGACGCCCTGAAGGGCCAGACCATCACCGTGGCCGCCTCCCCCACGCCTCACGCCGAGATTCTGGAGGTGGCCAAGGAGATCCTGGCCGCTAAGGACATCACCCTGGACATTCAGGTTTATAACGACTATGTGGTGCCCAACACCGTGGTGGACGACGGCACCCTGGACGCCAACTATTTCCAGCACCTGCCCTATCTGGAGGACTTCAACGCCGAGAACAACACCCACATCGTGTCCGTCAGCGCCATCCATGTGGAGCCCATGGGCCTGTATGGCGGCCTGCAGACCAGCCTGGACGCTCTGAAGGCTTCCAAGTAACCGTTTATCAACAACAGAAGGGGAGGCAGCAGCCTTGATTGAATTACAGCATGTCAGCAAGACCTTTGAAAACGCCGGCGGGCGGGTGGACGCCCTGCGGGACGTGTCCCTGACCATCGCCGACGGGGATATCTATGGCATCATCGGCATGAGCGGCGCAGGCAAGAGCACTCTGGTCCGCTGCATCAATATGCTGGAGCGGCCCACGGAGGGGCGGGTCATCGTCAACGGCCAGCAGCTGGACGCCATGACCCCGGCCCAGCTGCGGGCGGCCCGGCGGGAGATCACCATGATCTTCCAGCGGTTCAACCTGCTGATGCAGCGCACCTGTTTGCAGAACATCTGCTTCCCCATGGAGCTGGCCGGGGTGGGCCGGAAGGAGGCCCAGGCCAAGGCCCGGCAGCTGCTGGAGCTGGTGGGCCTGCCGGATAAGGCCCAGGCCTATCCCGCTCAGCTCTCCGGCGGCCAGCAGCAGCGCATTGCCATCGCCCGGGCCCTGGCCACCAATCCCAAGGTGCTGCTGTGCGACGAGGCCACCAGCGCCCTGGACCCCAAAACCACCCGGCAGATCCTGGAGCTGATTCAGGACATCAACCGCAAGCTGGGCATCACCGTGGTGGTCATCACCCACCAGATGAGCGTGGTGAAGGAGATCTGCACCCACGTGGCCATCCTGGACGACGGCGAGGTGGTGGAGAACGGCCTGGTATCGGCGGTGTTCTCCGCCCCCAAGTCCCAGGCGGCCCGGCACCTGGTGTTCCCCGGCGGAGCCGACGCGGCGGTGTCCGACCCCAGCCAGGAGCGGCGCATCCGGCTGATTTTCCGCAGCGCACAGACCACGGCCATCCCCATGGTGGCCCGGCTGGCGGCGGAGGAGAGCATCTATGCCAACGTCATCTCCGCCAGCACCCAGAAGCTGTCGGAGGAGGTTTACGGCAGTATGCTGCTGGGCATCCCCAACAGCCAGTTTGACCGGGCCTGGCAGTTTTTCCGGACCATCCCCAATTTGCAGGCAGAGGAGGTAAGCGTGGATGTACAGTGATCTGTTTACGGCGGAGTCCCTGGCGGAGCTGAAAACCGCCTTTCTGACCCAGTTTCCCATGGCACTGTGGGAGACCTTCTATGTGACGGTGCTGTCCACCGCCCTGGCCATCCTGCTGGGCCTGCCTCTGGGGGTGCTGCTGGTGGCCGGGGAGAAGGACGGCGTCCTGCCCCTGCCGAAGCCGGTGCTGTCGGCATTGAACGTCATCATCAATCTGCTGCGGTCCATCCCGTTCCTGATTCTGATGATTATGGTGTTTCCCCTGTCCCGGCTGATCATCGGCACCGCCGTGGGCACCACGGCCACCATCGTTCCCCTGGTGGTGGCGGCCTTCCCCTTTGTGGCCAGGCTGGTGGAGAGCAGCCTGCGGGAGGTGGACCCCAACATCATCGAGGCGGCCCAGAGCATGGGCGCAACGCCCATGCAGATCATCTGCAAGGTGATGATTCCCGAAAGCGTGCCGTCCCTGATCCAGAACGTCACCATCTCCCTGACCACCATTCTGGGCTACTCCGCCATGAGCGGCATCATCGGCGGCGGCGGCCTGGGCAAGGTCGCCATCGACTACGGCTATTACCGGTATAAATACCTGGTGATGTTTGCGGCGGTGATCCTGCTGATTCTGCTGGTGCAGCTGTTCCAGACGGTGGGCACCAAGCTGGCCGTGAAGTGCGACAAGCGGCTGAAAAAGTGATAAAGAGCTGAAAAAATCCCGCGCCGGTTCCGGCGCGGGATTTTCTATACGGTAGGGGAGGGGGCTTACTTGCCCATGTTCATCTGAGCGGCGACCTCGGCGGCGAAGTCCTCCTGCTTCTTCTCGATGCCCTCGCCGGTCTGGAAGCGAACAGCGTTGACGAACTTCACGGAACCGCCCAGCTTCTTGGCGGCGTCGGCAATGTAGTTCTCCACGGTGCCCTGGAACAGGTCGCTGCGGACGAACTCCATCTGCAGCAGGCAGTTCTCCTCATAGAACTTGTTCATCTTGCCCATGACGATCTTCTCCTTGACCTGGGCGGGCTTGGAGGCCATCTTGGGATCGCTGTCCATCAGAGCCAGGGCGATCTTCTTCTCCTCGGCCAGGACGTCCTCGGTGACCTGGGACTTATCCCAGAAGCGGGGATTCAGAGCGGCGATCTGCATGGCGACGTTCTTGCCGATCTCGGTGGCGTCCACGCCCTCCACGGCCAGGTTCACCAGAACGCCGATCTTGCCGCCGGCATGGACATAGCCCACGCTGGTGTTCTCGGCAAAGCGGACGAAGCGGCGGATCTGCAGGTTCTCGCCGATGGACATGACCTTCTCGGGCATGGTCTCGGACACGGTCAGCTCGGTGCCGGGATACTTGCAGTTCATCAGGGCGTCCACATCGGCGGGGTCGTTATCCAGAACGGCCTTGGCGATATCCTTGACGAAGGCGACAAACAGGTCGCTCTTGGCGCAGAAGTCGGTCTCGCAGTTGACTTCCACCAGGGCGCCCACGCCGTTCTCCACCAGGGCATAGGACATACCCTCGGCGGCGATGCGGCCGGCCTTCTTGGCGGCCTTGGCCAGGCCCTTCTCCCGCAGATACTCAACGGCCTTGTCCATGTCGCCGTCGCACTCGGTCAGGGCCTTCTTGCAGTCCATCATGCCCACGCTGGTCATCTCGCGCAGGGTCTTCACATCAGCAGCAGTAAAAGACATTCTTAGTTCCTCCAATTTCATAATAATACAGTAAAAGGGGCAGGGCATACACCCTGCCCCGTGGTTACGCGGTGATACAGCCGGAAAATATACGCTTACTCAGCGGTCTCCTGGGCGGCTTCCTCGGTCTGCTCGCCCTGACGGCCTTCGATCATGGCGTTGGCCATAATGGAGGAGATCAGGCGGATGGCGCGGATGGCGTCATCGTTGCCGGGGATGGGATAGTCGATCTCGTCGGGATCGCAGTTGGTATCGGCGATGGCCACAACGGGGATGCCCAGACGATGGGCCTCGGCGATGGCGTTGCGCTCCTTGCGGGTGTCCACGATGAACAGGGCGCCGGGCAGCTTCTTCATTTCCTTCACGCCGCCCAGGTACTTCTCCAGCTTCTCGATCTCGCCCAGGTGCTTGATGACTTCCTTCTTGGGCAGCATATCGAAGGTGCCGTCGGCCTGCATGGTCTTCAGCTGGTTCAGGCGGTCGATACGGGTGCGCATGGTCTTGAAGTTGGTCATCATGCCGCCCAGCCAGCGGGCGTTGACATAGTACATATTGCAGCGCAGAGCCTCTTCCTTGATGGCCTCCTGAGCCTGCTTCTTGGTGCCCACGAACAGCAGGGACTGGCCGCTCTCGGACAGCTGACGCACGAAGTTATAGGCCTCCTCCAGCTTCTTCACGGTCTTCTGCAGATCGATGATATAGATGCCGTTGCGCTCGGTGTAAATGTAGGGGGCCATCTTGGGGTTCCAGCGGCGGGTCTGGTGACCGAAGTGGACACCGGCCTCCAGCAGGGCCTTCATGGATACGACGTTCTGGTTAGCCATGGTTTCATTTCTCCTTTGATTTTTAGTTTGTTGCCTCCAGGAGCTTCCTCCCCCCGGCCAACCTTGCGGCACCGACCGAAAGTCCGCCCCTGTGCGGAATGCTGAAATATAATACCACAGTGCGCCGGGAATTGCAAGATAAATTTTGCGGTTTGTGACGGAAAGGCGGCGCTTTTTAAAAAAACCTTATCCCATCCAGCGGAAATGGCCAGTAATGACATATTTGCCCATGTCATTGCGCTCCACGGCCTCGTCGATGGGGTTTCCGTGGTGGATGAGGAAGGGGATCCCCTGCCGGTTCCGGCGGTCGGAGCAGATGCCGATGTGGTCCCGGTCGCCGAAGATCACAATGTCCCCGGGCTGCCACTGGGCGGGATCGTCCAGCTCACAGCTCAGCACCTGGGCGTGGCGGCGGAAGAAGGTGTCCAGATTGCTGACCCGGCGGAAGTCGATGTTTCCGTCAGGGGTCTCGATGTTGGGGTAGCAGGCGGGATTTTCGGCGATGTCCCGGTCCACCAGGGCCTTCAGGGAATAGCCCGCCGCCCGGAAGGCCTGCCAGATCACGTCGGTGCACACCCCCAGGCCGTCGTCGGGGTAGCCCCCGGCATAATACTTGCTTTTATAGTGTGGGTTGGTGGCAATATAGGACCGGGCGCCCAGAACCATGTCCGTCCAGTCGTCCACGCCGTCGCCGTCGGCGTCCAGGGGGCTTTGCAGCTGGGGGATGCCCAGCTCATCGGCGGTGTACCACCGCTGGGGAATGCGGCTTCGCAGCAGGAACCAGGCCGCGGCCAGCAGCAACAGGCACAGGGGGATCAGAAACAGGCGTTTTTTCTTCATATCCGTGGTCCTCCTTGGTGGGATAGAACCATTATACCCGGCCGGGCCGTCTTTGTCGAGGAGAAAAGGGCGTCCTGCTTGGGTGACAGCTAAAATAAAACTTTTGTAAAATATACTTGACAAACTGTCGGGCGGGTGATATGCTGGGGCAGAAATGAGAAGGGAGCGATGGATACGGAACCTTATCTGGCGGGCATTCTGGCGGGGATCATGGCCGTGGCGGTGGTCACGGCGATACTGACGGCGGTGCGGAAGAAGCAGGGCCGGCCCAAGCCGGAATATGACGAGCGGCAGATGGCCGCCCGGGGGGTGGCCTATCGCTGGGCGTTTCTGACGCTGATGCTCAGCCTGGCCGTCAACACCGGGGTGGAGGCCATCTGGGGCCCCTGGGCCAAGCCCGGGGTGTCGGCGTGGATGCTGATCTTTCTGTCCATCGGGGTGTTCATCGTGGCCTGCGTCCGGAAGGACGCGTATTTCGCCGTGGCCCAGAATCCCCGGACCTATCTGTGGCTGTTCGGCGCGGTGGTGCTGTGCCAGATCCCCAACTTCCTCCTGCAGCTGCGCAGCGGGGACCTGGTGGAGGACGGACTGCTGACCTGGAACGCCCTGTCCCCGGCCTGCGGGGTGCTGTTCGGGGTGATGTTCGTGTGCATGCTGGTCCGTCTGCGCCGCCAGAAGCGGGAGGAGCAGGAGGACGCGGAGGCATGAAGAATCTGCGCCTGAAATCGGCCCGGGCCGCCAAGGACCTGAGCCAGCAGCAGCTGGCGGACATGGTGTCCGTGTCCCGGCAGACCATCAACGCCATCGAAAAAGGGGACTATAACCCCACCATCCACCTGTGCATCGCCATCTGCCGGGCGCTGGATAAGACATTGGACCAGTTATTCTGGGAGGAGGAAGAGACATGAGCCTGACGGTAAAGGACCTGACCAAGCGATACGGGGACAGGACGGTGGTGGACCGTCTGTCCTTCGGGATGCCCGGGCCGGGGGTGTATGCCCTGCTGGGCACCAACGGCGCGGGAAAAACCACCAGCATCCGCATGATGCTGAATATGCTGTCCCGGGACGGGGGAGAGGTGCTGTGGAACGGGGAACCGCTGGATATCAGCCGCTGCAACGTGGGATATCTGGCGGAGGAGCGGGGCCTGTACCCCAAGTATGCGCTGATGGATCAGCTGCTGTACTTCGCGTCCCTGCGGGACGTGCCCCGGGCGGAGGCCAAACGGCGCATCCGGTACTGGGCACAGCGGCTGGAGGTGGAGGAGTATCTCTATCCCAGCGCCCCGGCGCAGACGGGACGGCGGGGGCTTCTGGGCGGCTCCGCCCAGCGGGAGAAGCCCAAGCGGCCGGACCAGCTGTCCAAGGGCAATCAGCAGAAAATCCAGCTGATGGCGGCCCTGCTGTCGGACCCGGAGCTGCTGATCCTGGATGAGCCCCTGTCCGGCCTGGACCCCATCAACACGGACCTGTTCAAGGGGATCATCCGGGAGGAGATCGAGGCCGGGAAATACCTGATCATGTCCAGCCACCAGATGGCCACGGTGGAGGAGTTCTGCACGGACCTGACCATTCTGGACCGGTCCAGAACGGTTCTGCAGGGGCACCTGAATGACATCAAGAAGGGCTATGGCCGGGTGCATTTACAGCTGAAAACCGAGGAGGACGCCGGGCCGTACATCGCCGAAAGCGGGGCGCAGATCGTGACCCGGAAGGAGTTTGAGTATCAGCTGAAGGTCACCGGCCAGGAGCAGGCCAACGACCTGCTGGCCCGGCTGACCCGGGCCGGGGTCACGGTGGTGCTGTTCAACCTGCGGGAGCCGTCCCTCCATGAGATTTTCGTGGAAACCGTGGGGGGTGAGTCCGATGCGTGACCTGTCCGGCACGGGTCAGGTGTACCGCTTCACCCTGTCGCAGCTGCTGAAAAGCAGGGCAAACCGGGTGACGCTGATCATCATGGTGCTGCTGGCGGCGGTGAGTATGCCGCTGACGGCCCTTCTGGGCGGCGAGACGCCGGAGACATCGGACACCGCGGGTCTGGCGTCGGTGCGGGTGGATAACCGCACGGACCTGGTCCTGGACTTCTCCGGCGACGCCTATTGGGCGGACACGGACTTTTCCGCCGACGCCGGGGAGCCGGACGCTGTGGTGACGGTCACCGGCGATGAGATCGGCTATCAGGTGGCGGTGGTCGGCAGCGAAACCGCCCACGCCGGGGAGCTGTCCCAGCTGGCGGAGACGGCCCGGCAGGCCGTCCGGGACGCCTGCCTTCGGGCGGCGGGACTGTCGTCCCGGCAGCTGGAGGCCCTGACGGCATCCACCGGGGAGGAGGACTCCCATGAGGACGGCTTCTGGGTCCAGTACGGCTATTCCATTCTGGCCATGATCCTGTGCCTGATGAGCGCGTCCTATGTGATCCGGGCCGTGGTGGAGGAGAAGGACTCCCGGCTGGTGGAGCTGCTGCTGGTCAGCGTGAAGCCCATGGCCCTGCTGGCGGGGAAGATCCTGGCGGTGATGGCCTTCACCTTCGGGTGGCTGCTGGCTATGCTGGCGGGCTTCGGGGTGTCCTGCGGGCTGACGGCGGGGCTGATGGGCTCCGGCGTGCTGCAGAAGCAGCTGTCCGGCCTGCTGGCGGCTGTGCCCCGGGTGCAGGAGGACCTGTGGCAGGCGGCGGGGGTGCTGCTGGTGCTGCTGGTGTCCCTGGGGCTGGGGTATCTGACCATGTCCCTGATCGGCGGCGTGGCCGGGGCCTGCTGCTCCGGCATGGAGGAGGCAGGCGAGGCCACGGGGCCTGTGATGCTGCTGACCATGACGGGGTATCTGGCCTCCTGCGTGGTGGGGGCCGTGTCCTCCGGGCCGGTGGCGGTGTTTTCCACCCTGTGCCCCGTTGTGAGTATTTTCTGCGCCCCGGTGCAGTTTGCCGGGGGCAATGTGTCCTTCTGGCTGGTGCTGGCGTCCTGGGCGATCCAGGCGGCGGTGATCTGGGGTCTGCTGACCCTGGCGTCCCGGGTATATGCGGGACTCATCGTCCACCGGGGCAGCCGGGTGAAGCTGCGTGAGCTGATGTCCATGGCCAAGGGAGGTGCGGTCCGATGAAACGATACAAGGGACTGGGACGGGTGTTTTCCTTCACCCTGACCCAGCAGCTGCGGCAGAGGGGCTGGCGCACGGCCACCATCGCGGTGGCCCTGGCGTGCCTGCTGATCCCCATCCTCTCCCTGACTGTGGCGGCCCAGCACCAGAAAAACGCCGCCCCGGAGCAGAATCCGGTGATGGAGGAGGGCTATACCCAGGAGGCCCTGGACCGGGCGGAGCTGACGCCGGAGCAGAGGGCCCTTCTGACGGCACCGGTGGAGGTCACCGTCACCGGCGGGCAGACCGGGGAAGGGGAGGCCATGGGCCTGCTGTCCATGCTGCTGCCGTTTGCGTCGCTGATGCTGCTCTATTTTCTGGTGCTGCTGTACGGCCAGAGCACGGCGGCCAGCGTGATCCTGGAAAAAACCTCCAAGCTCATGGACCTGTTCCTGGTGTCCGTGGAGCCGGGGGCCATGGTGCTGGGCAAGGTGCTGGCCACAGCCCTGGCGGGACTTCTGCAGCTGGCCGTATGGGCGGCGGGTCTGGCAGGTGGCTTTGCCATCGGCGGAGCCGTGGTCCGGCAGACGGGGGTGACCCTGCCGCTGCTGGAGGTGCTCAAGAGCGTGGGACGGCTGACGGGTCTGTTCAGCGTTCCGGCCATGCTGGAGGCGGCGGGACTGCTGCTGGCGGGCTTCCTGCTGTATTGCAGTCTGTCCGCCATCGGCGGGTCCATGGCCGGAAAGGCCGAGGACCTGTCCAGCACCAACGTGCTGTTTTCCCTGGTGCTGGTGGCCAGCTTCTTCTGCTGCATGTTCGCCGGGGGTATGGACGGCATGACCTCCTCGGCCCGGTGGCTGGACTATGTCCCCTTCACCGCCATTCTGGTGACGCCCAGCCGGGTGCTGCTGGGGCAGACCTCCCTGCTGGGGGGCCTGGTGTCCCTGGCGCTGGTGGTGGTGTGCGCCGGGGTGCTGACGGCCCTGGCGGGCCGGGTATACCGGCTGATGTCCCTGTATAAGGGCAATCCCCCCACACCCCGGCGGGTGCTGCGGATGCTGCGGGAAAAATAAGAATCACTTGCTTTTTCCGGCGGAATCGGGTATGATACAGGCAACTGCAACAGGAGGTAAACGGAAATGAGCGAAGAATTCGGCCCCAATTTCATCACCCTGACCGATGAGGACGGCAACGACATCGAGCTGGAATATGTGGACGCCCTGGAGGACAACGGCCAGACCTATATGGCCTTCTTCCCCACGGTGGACGACGAGACCGACGAGGCAGCCGCCGAAGATTTCGGCCTGGTGATCCTGAAGTCCGTGACGGAAAACGGCGAGGAGCTGCTGACCACCCTGGACAGCGACGAGGAGCTGCAGCGGGTGTATGACCTGTTTATGGAGCAGCTGATGGACGAGGATGACGAAAATTCCTGACCGGTTTCCGGTTTATGGATGCTGCATCCGGCATATGGAACACAAAAGGCGCTCCAATGGAGCGCCTTTTCCATGCCGGAAACGATTTTAGCAAACCGAAAGTCCTTTCGTGAAAATGCCGAAGGGCGGGGGCCGCTTCCGGAAAATTCCAGGGGGAATCCGCAAGTTTCCCCTTTTATTTTCCCGCCGGGTCTGCTATACTATGGGTGTCGTCGGAAGACGGCTCCCTGCGAGGTGTGACGGGTCTTTTTTATCCTCACATTTTGTTATAGGGGATGTCGGATCAGTATGTGAACAGCAGGCCTCCCGGCTGCCGTCTGCGGCTGGAAGTTGGAAGCTACGAAGCAAGCTGGAGACAACCCACCTGCTGAATCGGTGCAGGTTATAACTCGGCCCCCACGGCCCCGCAGGCCTGTGCTTACACGCACGCAAACACGCCGCAATCTCTTGTGGATTGCGGCGTGTATTTTTTATTTCTCCCCCACCATCGCCAGCAGGTCCCGGCGGACGGCCTCCCGGTCCAGGGCCGTGCCGGTAAAGCGGGAAAAGGCCAGGATGGCCTGCTGCACCAGCAGCTCCATGCCGCCGATGGCCGTGAGGCCCCGGTCCCGGGCCGCCGCCAGCAGAGCCGTCTGCCGGGGGTGGTATACCAGGTCGAACACCGCCGCGCCCGGGGGCAGCGCCTCCAGAAAGGAGAGGCTGGCAAAGGGCGGAAAGCCCTCCATCCCCAGGGGGGTGGCGTTGATGAACACAAGGCTGCCCCGGGCCGCCTGGGGCAGCCGGTCCAGGGGGATGTCCCCGCCGTGCCGGGCCGCCGTCAGCAGGCGGCAGTCCCCCAGGGCGAAGCGGGCCGCCCGGGCCGCCCCGCCGTTGCCGATGATCAGTACCTGCCCCGCCCGGGGGTCCGCGCCGTGGGCCAGAAGCCCCGCCCGGATGCCCGGTGCGTCGGTGTTGTACCCCACGGCCAGGCCCCGGCGGAAGCACACGGTGTTCACCGCCCCGCAGGCGGCGGCTGCCGGGTCCAGCTCATCCAGCAGGGGCAGGATCGCCTGCTTCAGCGGCATGGTGACGTTGCAGCCGTCCCAGGCCCCGGCCCGGGCCGCCGCCAGGAACTCCGGCAGGGTGTCCGGGGTCACGGTGACGGTCTCATAGCTGCCCGTCAATCCCGCCCGGTCCAGCATCCGCCGGTGCAGCAGGGGGGACAGGCTGTGCCCCACCGGGTCGCCGATGACGCAGAGCCTCATGCCAGAGGACCACCTCCTGCCAGCAGGTCGATGGCCTCCATATACCCCAGGAAGCCGTGGCCCACGATC
>NZ_JAJEPW010000076.1:0-11345 GCF_020687045.1 Brotocaccenecus cirricatena | reverse complement strand
CGATACTTGGCTGGAGACGGCCCGGAAAAATAGGTAGCGCCAACACAAGCGGACATCTTCGGATGTCCGCTTTTTTTCGCGCGTTTATGTAATTTTTTTTCGGATTTCATAATTTGTTCAAAGTTTTTTCACCATTCCCAGAGATGGATCTGTATAATAGATAATTATGAAAAGTGTGCCTATCAGAGCTCTATCAAAACCGGGCATACTGCATCATGAGCGAATACAAATTACCAGACCGCTCAAATAGCGCGGAAAAGGTTGATTTTTTGTGCTGAACCTGCTATAATGAACGGACTTGTCAAAGGATAACCGGAAAAGGATTTTTGTTATGCTGAGAAGATTCAAATCGTCTGTTACCTTTTTAATGAAGCTGCTGGCCTTTCTGCTGTGTGCCGCCTGCTTTTTCGGCCTGTTCGGACTGGAATATTTCTTCCTTCTGCGCCCCAGCCGCACCCTGGGCGTCACGGCGGTGGCCTTTGTGGTGGTCTACATCCTGATGACCAAGGTCTACGGCGGCTTCGACATCGGAAAGCGTAAAAGCAAGCCCATCGTGTTCTCCATGGCCCTGACGCTGCTGCTGACGGACCTGGTGACGCACTTCCTGCTGTGCATCATGAATACCACCGTCATCCACGGGGGACGCTTTGTGTATGAGTGCCCGCTGCTGCTGCTGGCGGTCTATATGCTGCAGGTGGCCCTGGTGATCATCATGGCCTACGGCGGCAACGACCTGTACTTCAAGGTCAACAAGCCCCAGCGCTGCCTGATGGTGGCCCGCCGGGGCGAGTGCATCGAGGACCTGATCAAAAAAGTGGGCCGCTATAAAAAGCAGTACAACATCCAGCAGGTGGCCTGGCTGGACCAGCCGGACCTGCTGACCTGCGTGGACCACGCCGACGCCGTGTTCCTGTATGAGCTCTCCGTCCGGGAGCGCACCGACCTGGTGGAATACTGCTACCAGACCCGCAAGGACCTGTACTACAGCCTGGAGATGTCCGACGTGGTGGCCATGGCCGGGGAGCGGGTCATGTTCGACGACAAGACCATGATGTACTGCCCGGTCCGTGAACTGCGGTTCGAGGAGCGCATCGTCAAGCGTCTGGGGGATATCCTGGTGTCCGTGGTGGGCCTGGTGCTGACCTCCCCCATCCTGCTGGCAACGGCCCTGGCCATCCGCCTGGAGGACGGCGGCCCGGTGTTCTACCGCCAGAAGCGCGCCACCTACGGCGGCCGGGTGTTCGAGGTGTACAAATTCCGCTCCATGCGGGCCCAGGACGGCAGCATCCACGTCTCCGCCAAGAAGGATGACGACCGCATCACCAAGGTGGGCCGCATCATCCGCAAATTCCGCATCGACGAGCTGCCCCAGCTGATCAACGTCCTTAAAAGCGACATGAGCATTGTGGGCCCCCGGCCCGAGATGCTGGAAAACGTGGAAAAATATACCGACGACCTGCCGGAGTTCCGCTATCGCCTGCGGGCGAAGGCGGGGCTCACCGGCCTTGCCCAGATTTACGGCAAATACAACACCTCGCCCCGGGACAAGCTCATCATGGACCTGGCCTATATCCAGCAGTACAGCGTCTGGCTGGACCTGAAGCTGATCCTGCGGACGGCTCTGGTATTGCTGACGCCGGAGGAGAGCACCGAGGCCTTCGAGGACAAGAAAACGGAGGAAAAACCGTAATGCATACCACAAAGCGCGCCGTGCTGCTCAGCTGCTCCGACCACTATAACCACCGCCTCTACGTCATCGACGGCTATCTCAGGTCCCTGGGCTACGAGACGGTGTACTACACCAGCGACTTTGACCACACCTCCAAAAAGGTGTTCCGCTGCACGGTCCCCGGCTGCCGCCAGATCCACGTGCGGCCCTATCAGAAAAACCTGTCCCTGTCCCGGATTTTGTCCCATCGGGACTTTGCCCGCCTGGTGTTCCGGGAGCTGGAGCAGGACCCTCCGGATGTGGTGGTGGCCCAGCTGCCCCCCAACTACCTGGCCCATTATGCCGCCCGCTTCAAGGCCCGGCACCCGGAAACCAGGCTGATCTTCGAGATTTTCGACATGTGGCCGGAGACCTTCCCCTCCGGCTCCATGAAGCGCCTGCTGGCCCTGCCCTTTTCCGTGTGGGCCGGTCTGCGGGATAAGAACCTCTCCGCCGCGGACCGGGTGATCCCCGAGTGCAGGCTGTTCTGCCGCAAGCTGGGTCTGCCGGAGGAAAACGCCATCTACCTGGCCTCCCGCCGCGACCCGAACCAGACGCCGGAGGCCCATCTGCGCTCCGACGGACTGGACCTGTGCTACCTGGGGGCCATCAATAACGTGGTGAACGTCGACGCCATCGCCGATCTGACGGCCCAATTGGCCCGGCTGAAGCCCGTCACCGTCCATGTCATCGGCGACGGCGAGAAGTGCCCTCAGCTGCTCCAGGCCCTGCGTGACGCCGGGGCGGAGGTGGACTGGCTGGGCGTGGTGTTTGACGAGAGCCGGAAGCACGAGGTCATGAGCCGCTGCCACTTCGGCTTCAACCTGATGAAGCCCGACGTGTGCGTGGGCCTGACCATGAAGTCCGTGGACTATTTCCGCCACGACCTGCCCATTCTCAACAACATTCCCGCCGACACCGCCGAGCTGGTGGACCGGGAACAGGTGGGCCTCAACGTGGGGGAAGACACGGCGGCCCGGGTGGCCGCCATGACGGTGGAGGACTGTCTGCGCATGCGTAAGAACGTCCGCCGGGTCTTTGACGAGAACTTTGACCTGCCGGTGGTGCAGGCCCGATATGCCGCCCTGCTGCAGGGCATTGTGTGAGGATACGACCGTGGAAAAACAGATATTGATCCTGCTGGCTGCCTACAAGGGCGGCCGGTTTATCCGGCCCATGGTGGACTCCATCCTGGCGCAGGACGTGGGGGGTTGGAGGCTGATCCTGTCGGACGATGGGGAGGATACCGCCCCCATTTTGCAGGAATACGCCGATAAATATCCGGATAAAATAACGCATTATCGTTCCGGCCGCCGGTTCGGCAGCGCCCAGAAGCACTTCATGCACCTGCTGGAGCAGTTCGGGGGCCAGGCCGACTGCATCATGTTCAGCGACCAGGACGACGTGTGGCACCCGGACAAGGTGCGCCTGACCCTCCGGCTCATGGAGCAGGCGGAGACGGACCCGGCCCTGCCGGTGCTGGTCCACACGGACCTGCGGGTGGTGGACGGCCAGCTGCATGAGATGGACCCCTCCTTCCAGCACTATTCCGGCCTGGACGGCCATCGTCTGGCGCTGGAGCAGCTGCTGGTGCAGAATGTGGTCACCGGCTGCACCATGATGATCAACCGCTCCCTGGCCCGGCTTGCCTGCCGCCCGGTGGGGGAGGGGGATATGCTGATGCACGACTGGTGGCTGGCGCTGATCGCCGCCGCCATGGGCCGTGCCGTGTTCCTGGACCGCGCCACCATTGACTACCGCCAGCACGGCGGCAACGTGGTGGGGGCCAAGGATCCCCGCTCGGCGGGCTATGTGCTGCAGAAGCTGAAGGGCGGCGCGGTGCGCCGTTCCCTGGTGGATACGGCCCGACAGGCCGGGGCCTTCCGCTCCTGCTATCGTCAGGAGCTGACCCCGGATCAGCAGGCCCTGCTGGCGGACTATGCCGCCGCCCCCGAAAAGGGAAAACTGGCCCGGCTGGCCCTTTACCGGCGGCGGGGCCTGTGGAAGTACGGCCTGAACCGCCGTATCGGACAAATTCTTTGGTGGTGAATCTTTTGCAAAATCGAATCCGTAACATAACGGAGGAGTTCCGGCGGGGTACCTTTACCCAGCGGTGCAGCCAGCTCTCCTTCGGAATCTTGTGCCTGTTCCTGCTGGAGTGCAGCATCACCGGCGGCGGCCGCTATTGGGAGGCTGGACCTGTCAGCATCCGCATTCTGCTGGGGGGCCTGGCCGCTGTGCTGGCCCTGCCGGAGCTTTTCCGGCATCTGGGTGCATACCTGAAAAAGCCCGCCGTCTGGCTGACCCTGGCCTTCGTGGCCTGGCTGGCTTTCTGCGCCTGGCGGGGCGTCCGGGCGGAAAACCGCATGGACGTGCTGCTGACGGACATCAAGGGCTTCATGTGGCTGTTCCTGGTGCCTGTGCTGGTGGCCACGGTCCGGTCGCGGCAGCGCCTGCGGGTGCTTTTAAGCTGGGTCCTGGCCGGCGCGGTGATCCAGGCGGCCCTGATCCTGGCGGTGAACGCCGCCGTGGTGCTGATGGACGACCCTGCCCCTCTGTGCCGGTGGCTGAACGAGCGCACCGTAGGCATCGTGGACGTGGTGTCGGCGCGGCTGGTCCGTGTGTTCTTCAAAAGCAGCCCCTATATGATCGTGGGCTGTGTGGTGGCCCTGTTCCGTCAGGCCCGGGCCCCCAAGCTCCGCTGGCGCTATGTGCTGGCGGTGGCCCTGCTGTTCAACGCCCTGCTGTTGAGCTATACCCGCTCCCTGTACGGAGCTTTGGGGCTGACGGCCCTGGTCAGCATCATCGCGGTGCTGGTGCTGTGCCCGGAGGGCCGCAAGCGGACGCTGGCGTTTCTGCTGGCTGCCGTGGTGTGCTTCGGCGTGCTGGTCACGGTGCAGGAGTTTGCCCTGGAGGGCAGCTATCTGAGCTTTGCCGTGTCCCGCACCATCGGCAGGGAGGTTCCCACCTCCTGGGCCTCCCAGCTGCGGTCCCAGCTTCGGGGCGAGGACCCCGGCGATTCCCCCGACGACGGCGAGATGGACAGCCAGCGCTCCTATATCGAGGTCACCGAGAAGTCCGACCAGCTGCGGCAGGAGACCAAGGACAGCCTGAATGTCTACATTCAGCGCAGTCCCATCATCGGCTGCGGCCTGGGCGCGTCGGCGGCCAACCGCGACAAGGGCGTGGACGAGTATTTCTATCTGGACATGCTGGCCCGGACGGGTGTCGTGGGTCTGCTGCTGTACATGCTGCCCTTTGGCTATGTGGTGGTCTGGTGCCTGCGGCGGCGGGAGCTGCTGCGGGAGTGCCCGGAGGGGGCGGCCGTGGTCTGCGGCCTGTGCACCTTCTGGATCGTCACCTGGTTCAACCCCTGGATGAACGCTGTGCTGGGCATCGCCTGGTACGCCGTCACCCTGTCGGTGCCCACGGCTTTAGAGGAGCACAGCATCTGAATCCCACGCAACAGGAGATGTTTTTCCCATGGCGAATGAATCAAGCGGAAAAAAAGCCCTGAAGGCCGGACTTGGCTACACGGTGGGCAATATGCTGGTGAAGGGCTTGTCCTTCCTGGCCATCCCCCTGTTTGCCCGGCTGATGACGGTGGAGGACTTCGGCATTTACAGCACCTTCAGCTCCTATGTGATGATCATGACGGTGCTGGCGGGCTTCACCCTCCACACCAGCGTCCGCAACGCAAAGCTGGATTATGTGGACCTCACCGGTTCCTACTGCTCCTCCGTGACCCTGCTGGTCATCGGCAACTCCCTGCTGCTGCTGGCATTGAGTCTGGTGTTTGCCGCGCCGCTGGCCCGGTCCCTGAGCCTGGAGCAGCCGTATCTTCCGGCGCTGATCGTGCTGGAGAGCTTCGGCATGGCCATGCTGACCTTCTACAACTCCGTCCTTTCGGTGGACTATAAGTATAAGGAGTACCTGGTACTGAGCCTGGTGTATGCCGTGGCCGGCATCGGCGGCTCCGTGCTGCTGATCCTGACCCTCTGCCGGGGCCAGGGATACCTGGGCCGCATCCTGGGCACCCTGATCCCCGCGGTGCTGGTGGGCATCTATGTGGTGATCCGCCTGTGGCGGAAGGACCGCCCCCGCATCAGCCGGGAATACTGGCGCTACGGCATGGCCATCAGCCTGCCCACGGTGCCCCACGGCCTGAGCCAGCTGCTGCTGAACCAGTTTGACCGCATTATGATCAAGTCCATCATCGGCAGCACCGAGGCCGGGCTTTACAGCTTTGCCTATAACGTGGGCATGATCTTCCAGGTCATCACCAACTCCATGGACACCGCCTGGGCACCCTGGTTCTTTGAAAAGATGAAGGCCCGGGAGTACCCGGCCATCCGCCGGGCCGCCTCGGCCTATGTGATCTTCGTGTCCATCGGGGCCATGGCCCTGGCACTAATCTCTCCGGAGGTCATCCTCATTGCCGGCGGCTCCAAATACAGCGACAGCCGCTACGTGACCATGCCCATCGTGCTGTCCATGTACTACGCGTTTTTGTATACCCTGCCCTCCTCGGTGGAGTATTACTATAAGAAAACCAAGCTCATCGCCCTGGGCACCATGCTGGCGGCGGGTATGAACATTCTGCTCAACGCCGTGTTCATTCCGGCCTTCGGCTATGTGGCGGCGGCCTACACCACCGTGGCCTGCTACCTGCTGTATTACCTGCTGCATGTGGCCCTGTCCTGGTGGGTCCACAAGGGCATGGTGTATGATATCCTCCAGCAGTTCCTCTGGCTGGGGATCGTGTCGGTGGTGTCGCTGGTGACGGTGGCCCTGACGGACCTGTTCTGGATCCGGATGGGACTGCTGGCGGCCCTTCTGGGCGTGTGCGCGCTGTGGGCTCTCCGCCACCGGGACCAGGTGGCCCGGACCCTTGCGGTGTTCCGCCGGAAATCGGCCTGAAATCGGGACAAAACCCCGGGTTTTGCGGGACATCCCGCCCTGTCCCGGGACGGAAATATAAGAGAAGTTACGAAATAACGGATAGGAGTGAGATAAGTGGAGGAACTGACGCTTCGGCAAATGCAGGAGGGAGCTCTGAACATTCTCAAGAAATTGGACGGCATCTGCCGGGAGCAGGGACTGCGGTATTTCCTGTTTTACGGCACGCTGATCGGGGCCATCCGCCACAAGGGCTTCATTCCCTGGGATGACGACCTGGACGTGGCCATGCCCCGGCCGGATTTTGACAGGCTGGTGGAATATTGCCGCCGGCACCGGCAGGAGCTTCAGCCCATGCAGCTGATGACCGTGGACGACAACCCACAGTATGTGTACCCCATCGCCCGGTTCAGCGACACCCGCTACCGGGTGAAGTACCAGGGCATCCGGGATTACGGCCTGGGACTGTTTGTGGACATTTATCCGCTGGACGGCTGCGGAAACACCGAGGAGGAGGCCAGGGCCTGGGTGCAGCAGCCCATGCGGGACGTGAAATTCATCAACTGCTGCGCCGCCGACCGGTTCACCCCCAGCCGCCGGGGCTGGCTTCACACCCCCGCCAAGCTGGCGGGCTTTGCCTGGGCCCGGCTCCACGGAAGCGCCCATTACATCCACCGCATCGAGGCCTGGGCCCGGCAGAAGGACTATGAAAACTGCCGGTATGTGGGCTGCACCATGTGGGATACCAACTGGAACATCGTGTACCCGCGGGAGGACCTGGAAAAAACGCTGTACGTCCCCTTTGAGGACGGGGAGTTCCCCATTCCCGCCGGATATGACCGGATACTGCGCCATACCTATGGCGATTACATGACGCCCCCGCCGCCGGAACAGCGGATCGGGCAGCATTTTTACACCGTATGGCCCAAGGAACAAGGGCCGTCGGAGGAACATAAGGAAGGAGCCATTTCATGAAAGGTATCGTTTTGGCCGGCGGAGCCGGCACGCGCCTGTATCCCCTGACCATGGTCACCAGCAAGCAGCTGCTGCCGGTGTATGACAAGCCCATGATCTACTATCCGCTGTCTACTCTGATGCTGGCGGGGATCCGGGATATCCTCATCATCTCCACCCCCACGGACCTGCCCAATTTTGAGCGCCTGCTGGGGGATGGCAGCCAGTTCGGCATTCATCTGAGCTACAAGGTGCAGCCCTCTCCCGACGGCCTGGCTCAGGCATTTCTGCTGGGCGAGGAGTTCATCGGCGACGACTGCTGCGCCATGGTGCTGGGCGACAACATTTTCTACGGCAGCGGCTTCCGGGCCCGCCTGAAGCAGGCGGCGGCGGACGCACAGCAGGGCCGGGCCAGTATTTTCGGCTACTACGTCAACGACCCCGAGCGCTTCGGCATCGTGGAGTTCGACGAAACCGGAAAGGTCATCTCCGTGGAGGAGAAGCCCCAGCATCCCAAGAGCAACTACTGCATCACGGGGCTGTACTTCTACGACAACCGGGTGGTGGACATGGCCAAGCGGGTGAAGCCCAGCGCCCGGGGCGAGCTGGAGATCACCGACCTGAACCGCTTCTATCTGGAGGACGGCACCCTGAACGTGCAGCTGCTGGGGCGGGGCTATGCCTGGCTGGACACCGGCACCATGGACTCCCTGGTGGATGCGGCGGACTTTGTGCGCACCATCGAGACCCGCCAGGGCTCCCAGATCGCGGCCCTGGAGGAGATCGCCTTCAACGAGGGCTGGATCGACCGGGAGACCCTGCTCCAGTCCGCCCAGCGCTATGGCAAGTCCCCCTACGGCCAGCATCTGATGCACGTGGCCGAGGGCAAAATTCGTTATTGATAGGTGGCCTGTATGAAAATTCTGGATACGAAAATTCCCGAGGTAAAGATCATCAAGCCGGACGTGTTCGGCGATCACCGGGGCTGGTTCATGGAGACCTGGTCCCAGCCCAAGTATGAATCCCTGCATTTTGCGCCCATGCAGGACAACGAGAGCTTCACCGCCAAGAAGGGGACCCTGCGGGGCATCCACTTCCAGCAGGACCCCATGGCCCAGGCCAAGATCGTCCGGGTGGTGCGGGGCGCCGTGATGGACGTTGCGGTGGACCTGCGGAAGGGGTCCCCCACCTATCTGCAGTGGGTATCCGTGGAGCTCAGCGCCGAGAACAAGCGCCAGTTCTACATTCCCCGGGGCTTCGGCCACGGGTTCGTGACCCTGACGGACGACGTGGACTTCTGCTATAAGGCGGACAACCTGTACGACCACCCCAGCGACCGGTCCATCCGCTTTGACGACCCCGCCATCGGCGTGGACTGGGGCGTGACGGATCCGATCCTGTCCGACAAGGACAAGAACGCCCCCCTGCTGGCGGACAGCGACTGCAACTTCGTGTACGGAAAGGACGAGTGAGCCATGACCATTATCGTTACCGGCGGCGCCGGCTTTATCGGCAGCAACTTTGTGTTCCATATGCTCAAGGAGCACCCCGACTACCGCATCGTGTGCCTGGACAAGCTGACCTACGCGGGGAACCTGTCCACCCTGGCCCCCGTGATGGACAACCCCAACTTCCGCTTTGTGAAGGCGGATATCTGCGACCGGGAGGCCGTTTACAAGCTGTTTGAGGAGGAGCACCCGGACATGGTGGTGAACTTCGCCGCCGAGAGCCATGTGGACCGCTCCATCGAGGATCCCGGTGTGTTTTTGCAGACCAACATCATCGGCACCGCCACCATGATGGACGCCTGCCGCAAGTACGGCATCCAGCGCTATCACCAGGTGTCCACCGACGAGGTGTACGGCGACCTGCCCCTGGACCGGCCGGACCTGTTCTTCACCGAGGAGACGCCTATCCACACCTCCAGCCCCTACTCCAGTTCCAAGGCGTCCGCCGACCTGCTGGTGCAGGCGTATCACCGGACCTATGGCCTGCCGGTGTCCATCAGCCGCTGCTCCAATAACTACGGGCCCTACCACTTCCCCGAGAAGCTGATCCCCCTGATGATCGCCAACGCCCTGAACGACAAGCCCCTGCCGGTGTACGGCGAGGGCCTGAACGTCCGCGACTGGCTGTATGTGGAGGATCACTGCCGGGCCATCGACCTGATCATCCATAAGGGCCGGGTAGGCGAGGTGTACAACGTGGGCGGCCACAACGAGATGCGCAACATCGATATTGTGAAGCTGATCTGCAAGGAGCTGGGCAAGCCCGAGAGCCTCATCGTCCATGTGGCGGATCGGAAGGGCCACGATATGCGCTATGCCATCGACCCCACCAAGATCCACAACGAGCTGGGCTGGCTGCCGGAGACCAAGTTCGCCGACGGCATCAAAAAGACCATCGACTGGTACCTGAATCACCGGGAGTGGTGGGAGACCATCATCTCCGGCGAGTATCAGGACTATTACGAGAAAATGTACGGCAATCGCTGAGCCATGGAGCAGCAGGCAGTAGAAGTCCGGATGGGGCAGACGCACCTGGGCTTTGTGGACGCGGCAAAGGGCCTGGGCATGCTGGCCATCATCTGGGGCCACATGGACTACCTGTGGAGCACCAGCTCCGTATGGTTTTCCTCCTTCAAGATCGCTGTGTTCTATGTGGTGGTGGGCCTGCTGAAGGCATACCGCTATGGGGAGCGGGGCCAGAGGGATTCCTGTGCGCAGGTGATGAAAAAACGCTGGTATTCCCTGGTGATCCCCTATGGCGTGTTTTCGGCTCTGGCGATTCTGGCGCACTTGGCTTTTCTCACCATACACGGCGGCAGCAGACTGGCGGCCCTGAAGGGGGACGTGATCCTGACGGTGACGCTGCGGGGTGTTGCCACCCTGTGGTTTCTGCCTACGCTGCTGATCGCCGAGCTGCTGTTTGCGGCGGTGCGGCCGGAGGGCTGGTCTGCCGCCAAGCGCATACTGGTGTGTGTCCTGGCGCCGGCTATCCTGTGCGTCATCGGCTATTTCTATCAGGGAATGGATATTCCCGGGGCGGATCGCCTGTGGGTGCAGGTGGTGCGCAATCTGTTTATTGTTTTGGCCAAGAGCGTCAGCGGCTTTTGGTTCATGCTGTGCGGGTATCTGCTTTACCGGCGGGGGAAGCCGCAGCGGCTGGGAAGGCTGCCGGTGCTGGCGGTCCTGCTGGCGGTGAATCTGGGCCTGTCGCTGCTGAGTCCGGACCTGGATTTCAACTCCTTTAAGCTGGGGGCCTTTGCTCCGGTGTTCTATCTCAACGGTGTGTTGGGTTCCGTGGCCGTTCTGGAACTGCTGCGCTGGCTGGAGGCCCGCATATCCTTGAGGCCCCTGATCTGGTGCGGCAGGCACTCCATGTTCCTGATGGCCACGCATCTGCCCTGGCAGATCGCGCCGGAGCTGGTGATGCTGGGCAAGCGTTTTTACCTGGCACAGACGCCGACGGCGCCGTATTTTCTGATGATGCTGGCGGAGTTCGCGGTGCTGATGCTTATTGAGGCTGCACTGGTCTGGTGCAAAGAGAAGGTCAAAGCCGCCATGACCGGGCGCTGGGGAAAAGAGCGGCCCATCTGCAAGGCGGTCAAGTATCTGTAACGAGGAGGTTACAAGCAATGAAGGTATTGGTAACGGGCGTGGGCGGTCAGCTGGGCCACGACGTCATGAACGAGCTGGCCCGCCGGGGCCATCAGGGCGTGGGCAGCGACATTGCCCCGGTATACAGCGGCATCGCCGACGGCGCCGCCGGGACGGGGCTGCCC
>NZ_JAJEPW010000075.1:0-11438 GCF_020687045.1 Brotocaccenecus cirricatena | reverse complement strand
ATGTAAAGTTGCTCATGTCACAGCTCCCTTTCCGCGCTCCGTTTCGGGGCGCTCTTCACAGATTTGGTGTCGGCTACGGACGGCGTTTTCAGCTTCGCAAGGATGGAGGGCTTTTCGCCGGATTTTTCTCTGCGTACCGGCTGCTGGGCACGGCGCTTTTCCGCGTCTTCGCGCTGGACGGCCTGTGCCAGCTCCAGAAGAGAAATGGGCGTGCCGGTCTTAGACTGTTCCTCCAGCTCCGCGACTGTTTTGCGCGGGCCATTGTTGATGATACCGTCGATCATACCGTAATCATCCTCCATGGCCATCTCCGCGTTTTTTAAATAGTTTTCCGGCTTGAGAAAGCCCGGCAGCTCCTTGAAGCCCCAGGAATCGACGTAATGACAGGATACCACGCCATTCTGCTTCAGCGCTACGATGTCGCTGACGGATAGGCTGTGGCCGCGAAAATCCTCCGGACGGCGGATATTGAAGGTCTCATACAGCTCATTCAATTTATCCTGCGTATCACCCCTGCGGTCGAGGTCTCCTGCATAGACGGCGGCGTAGTTCTCCTTTTGGATGGATAGTCCTTTCTTCTCCAGATACTCGGAGTTCATATAGTGGAGCTGCACCGTGTCGTCATTATCCCGAAGCTGATAGATGGCAAAGCTGTCGGCAGGGTTATCAAGGAACGCTTTCTCATAGTCCTGCGGCACGAAGCGGTCTTTGACCGTCCCCCATTCGGAAGCTTCCACGCCGAAAATACCGTCAAAGCTGCGGATTTCGTCGGCATCAAACGCCATGGCCTCGGTGTTGTCGGTGTGAAGCATATACACGGTCACGTCGCGCTCCATGAGTTCCAGCGCACGCTCCTTTGTCAGCGGCAGCATATTGGAATCTGTGTAGCCGTATGCGTTCATGCTCTCCACAGAAATCGCCGGGTCAGGGACGGAGCCATTATCCGGTGCGCTGACCGGTTCTGGCTCCTGCACCGTGATCTCCTGCACGGGTTCGGCAGCAAGGCTCTCCGGCTCCTTATCCAGTCCGCGCTCCTTTATCAGCGCCTTATAGTTCCGGTCGATGTCCGTAATCAGACCGGATGCCGTGTGGTTGATGGTTTCCAGCGAGGCTTTCAGCTCCGGCAGCTCCTTGCCCTTTGACCAGGTGGCGATATAGCCGAAGCTGTTCTCGCCGGTCTCAATGCCGAAATAGGCGCAGACGGCATAGGAAATGCTCTCGGCCTGTACTTCCTCGGTGTTGCGGGAGATCTTCGCCTTTTCTGGAAACTGCTCGTGCAGAAAACCCTTTACGGTCTGCTCTCCGCCTACAAAGTTCAGCCCGTCCTCGCCCAACGGCAGATACCCGACATCCGTCAGGTCAATGGGCGTCGCTGTGATGACGGTTGCTGCATTGGCCTTGTCTGCCTTTTTCTCTGCCCGATGCGCCTTGCGGTATGGCTGAAGCTCGTGGGCGTGATGAATCTCACGCCCCACCTGATAGGCGCTCTCGGCATCTTCCGTCAGCGTATTTGCGGCGTCCACACCGGCGTTATCGCCGTCATTGCTCTGCCGCACTTCCCGGTGAACGCCGTGCAGCACGGCGTCGCCGGAAACCTTCGCGGCGTGACTGAGCTTGGAGGGCGGCTTCTTTTCCTCAAAAGAAAGGCGTGTCGTGATCTTCCCATTGGAATCCACAACACGCTGCTTAACCTCTTTCTTTGGAATCTTCGCTTCGATCTTTTCCAGCTTCTTGAGCCTCTTGTCTGCTTTCTGGATAGTAGGCGCAAGCTCCGGGGAAGCACGATCTTCCTCGGTAAATTGCAGCCTGGGTGCGCGTTTTGCCATAGAACATCACCTCACTCTCATAGAAAATGGTTTTATGCGATCTCACCCAGCATGGAAAGAAACAGCGCCTTGCCCTTGGGCGTCACCAGTGTGTACACCCCCTGATGCCCATTGACGGCAATGTAGTCTTTCACAAAAAACAAGCCGTCGTCTGCCGCCTTGACGTAGGGCATGAGACTGCCGGAAGGGGCGCGGTAAAGGTAGCGTTTGCGGATAAGGAAAGCGGTAAACATCTTTTCCGGCACCTTCAATTCTTTCAGCTTGCCGATCTGCGCCTTGATGTCGCGGAGCAGGCGGTTTGCCGCCTTGATACTGCTGTTCAGTTCGCCGCGCTCAGTGGCGATGCCCTTCTTCTCCATCTGTGACGCTGTCACGCCGATATGAACGGTCGGGATTTGGTCGATTCCCTGCCGCTCATAGCTGCGGTGGTCGATGCGCTCCGGGCGGTTGTTCTGCGCTAAAAACTCATTGGCGAGGTCAGCCCACGCCCTGCGCCAGACCTCGGCGTTTTCGCGGTTGTTCCAGTCCACAAGGTCAACCTTGCGGGTCTTGTACCTGCCGCTGGGCAGACGGATTTTCTCGCCGTTTTCGTCCAGCACATATTCCTTTTTGGACTTCGGAAGCCATTTGCCCTGTGCGTCCATCGGGCGCATGGTGAGAAGAATATGAGCGTGCGGGTTGCCGTTGCCTGTGTTGTGAATGTTGAAGTCTGCACACATTCCTCTGGAAACAAATTGAGAGGAACAGTACGCACGGACAAGCCGTACCTGTTCCTCTCTGGATAACTCTATGGGCAACGCAACCTCCAACTCTCGCGCCAGTTGGGAGTTGCACGCCTTTTCAATTTGCTCCACGCTGTTCCAAAGCGTTCCCCGGTCTTGAAAGTCCGGGGGAGCGTTGGACGGCAGCAGAATTTCCGAATGGACGATGCCGCGCTTTCGGGTGTAGTCATGGATCATGCCGTCCCACTCGTTTGTGATTTTCTCTCCGCTTCGGTAGGCGGCTGCGGCTACGGCGGATTTGCCTTTTCCCCGGCTGACGATCTTGATGCTGCAATGGTAGATTGCGATGGTATCACCTCCGTTTCGCTCGTTCGGACTTGACGGGAGAGAAGGGCTTGCGGCGGCAAGGCGTTCCCTCGCGGTAAGTGTGCAAAAGGGTAGACGGCGCAAGCCGTCGCAGGGAAAATGCAGTTTTCCCTGTTCGCGGCAACGCCGCCAAGCTCGGAACACGGCAGGGCTGTGTGGAGAGTTCAGCCCTCGGCAGAGCGCACAACGCCCGTCAGGGTGTATAAGTGCGCCCTTGTTGCCAAGGGTTTATTCAGCCTGTCGTTTCCACTGCTCGTTTTTTCAAAAATTCCCGCGCCGTTTCGCTTGTGAGGATAAGCCGGAGAAAGACTTTCGCTTCCTCGTCGCTCATGTCGATCAGCTCCGGCGTGATACCCTCCATATACCCGCCCCGCGAACACAGGCGGTGGTTGCGCTCCTTGCGCTTCTCGACGGACAGCTTGCGGTTGAGCATCTTATTTCGGTTCTCGTACTGCTGTAATAGCTTCTGTGTGCGTTCCAGTTCGGCGTTGCATCCCTCGATGGTCTGCGGCGTTTTCTTCTTTGTCATGGGTGGTAGCTCCTTTCTTGATTTTGGGTAAAAAAAGACCGCTGACTGTACGCACACGGCGCGGGTCAACGGTCTTTGGGGGTATATGGATTTTAGGTATGCTACTTATCAAATAGCGCATTTACCTTCTGAATATATGCATCATCAATTTGGTAAGTGTAGTTTGAAGTCGGCTGTATGCATGGTATGATAAATATACTCTCATAGGGAACGTCAGGATGGAATTTGTCAAGGGGGTTCTCTGCAAAAGTTACAAATTGTTCAATAAATCCTTTTCGGCAAACTGTTTAATCTTCATTTTCTACGTTGCAATCCGGTGCGATATTACCAACGCAGAAACCATGTATATCTAAGTTCGGAATACATTCGAACGCCATCCGCAATCATTAAGTGTGCAATCCAAGTCGCCATCTGTTTACCTCTTTCTCAAAACGTGCCAAACATCAGAACCGGTGAATCCACACTTGCGATACAGCGCCTCTGGATTTGTAGGGTTATTACATTGACCGGATACAGTAGCGAACGTGGCGTTTTCTTTCATCCGCCATAACAATTCTAAAACGACATATTTACCCAATCCATACCCACGATATTGTTCCGATACTTGAATCCACTCTAAAACACCCTCGCCAACCTCTTTATCAAGTTCAGCAATGCCTGTTGCAACCACTTCATCGGTTTGGTTATTCTTAATTGCCAACCATAAAGAGGAATCATATACAGGACGAGCTGTGTAGTCTCGGAGGTCGGCTTCTGTTACGCAGATCCCACTATAGCAGCTATTGATGTGCTCTGCAAAGTCCTTCAAAGTAGCGTTATAAAGCAAATACCCCTGTGGAAGCACTTGAATAGACAAGTCTTGCAGACTATGTATTAAGCGAAAATAAGGCTCGTCAATGTAATGCTGATATTCTGTTTTATTGAAATTGTCTTTGTGTACAATACACATACCATCGGGTACGGTTATAGACCTTGATTTCCAGTATGGTATAGATGAAACTTTACAAGGACAAATTAAGTATTCGTTTTTGCTGAACGTCATTTTATCCTTTGGTTTCTCTGCTGCTGTGCTTTCTCCGTTCACCAATGCAGTCAAATCCGTGTCAAACAGCTTCGCTATCAGGTCGAGGGTTTCAACATCCGGCGTCGCAATTCTACACTCCCAATTGGAAACAGCCTGACGGGTAACGCCGATTTTTTCTGCAACCTGCTCCTGTGACAGCCCGTGTTTTTTACGCAGGGCAACGATATTATCAGCAAGGTTTTTGCTCACGGAAAACACCTCCTTCCTTTCGCAACTCTATTATACTTGATTCCGGCTTTGCTTTCTATCATTCAGACTTGTCAAAACCGCAATTTCTCTTTGCGCTATCAATTATACCATGCACACATGCCGGTTCAATCTGATTTGTTTCAATAATCCGCAACTTTTCTATGCACGCCGCACTTTTTCGCTGCCTCGCTGGCCGCCCTGCGGCGTTCCTCGCTGTATGGGGCAGGCAGTGAAAAAGCGCAACCGATTTTTGTCGATTGCGCTTTGGTGGGCGGGAATTGTTCTATGAACTTTTTTGCATAATCACTCCTGCTGGAAATGCCGCAAGAAAACCTCATTCGTTGCTTGCAGGGATTTGTGATACTCGCGGTAAGCGGGGCTAAGCCTCTGCATTGCGGGGATGAATACATCGTTATAGCCGCTCTCCCTTTGGAATTGCTTTAGATATTCTTGCAGTCGGTAGGCGGGAGATGCCTTATATTCCTCCGATTCCGCAACCGCTCGATATTGTTCGAGCATTTCCATGTTGTCGTGAATATACTTTTCCGGGTCTGCCATAGCTGCCGCAAGTGCGGCAGATGCGCTTTGCATTACAGCAACATCAGCATTTTCTCTAACCTCATCGAGATACTGCTGCACATCGCTGGGAACGGCAATTGAAATGCCGTCCAAGTATCGGATGATCGTTTCAAACGCTTCCCTCTGCTCATTCGTTGTGATTGCTTCGCTCAAAAACGGAGCGAAGTGCAAACACACAAATTTTCCATAGAAGCCCGGAAACTTATCAAGGATACGGTTCAATATGGATTGCTTGTTTTGAAGCGCCTCCACTTGTCCTTCAATTAGCTCCCAATCGCCGCTTTCCGCAAGTTGTTTTATCAATGCCTGCTTTGTTTGCAGCTCGGCGATTTCAAGCTCTCTTCTGTTGAGGACATCGTAAATTGCTGTATGGGTATCATTCTCAAGAATTGTGCGAATCTCTGGAACGGAAAAGCCCAGTCCGCGCAAAACTGCAATCCGCTTGAGCTTCAAAGCATCTGTCTCGGAGAACTGCCGATACCCGTTTTCTGTTATCCTTGGTTGGATTAGTCCCTGCTCTGTGTAATACTCAACTGCTTTTTTGGTCAGGTTACATTCTTTGCATACTTCATTTATGAGCATTGTACTCACCTCCACAAACAGGATAAGCTATCCCCCAAGGTGACAGTCAATAGGTTTTTCGAAGAATGAGTTAGAAGATTCCCTTATTGTACTTGAACTGTGCATACAAGATAAAGCCCAAGCCGATGACGAGCGCCGGAATAACAATGAAAGACATTGCCGTTTCACTCCAGAAAGTTGTGACAAATGCCGCTATCAAAGATACACCGATGATCAGTGTACCTGTGCCGACGGCTCTCCCATACTTCGGTACATCCTCTTCCCTGACCTTTCTTCGGTTGTAGGAATGTATTGTGCTGATATTCCCCATTATGTTCACGATTCCAATGATGGCGATGAATATGCCTAAAATCAAAAGAGCGATATGCTCCATTCGCTTCCTCCTTAAAAATAAAACAGTTCTTCAAATTACTTGTCCAGCGCAATGCAGAGGATCAATGCCAGCTTTGCGGTGGGGTTGAATTACCCTGTTTCAACGCACAAATCATAGAATCGACGCCCAATAGCGCCGTATAGCTATTGTTGGTTTTTCTGAAAGCAGGCGTGTAATAAACATTATTTTCAGCATCAAAGCAGAATTTTTCAGCAGTTAGTTCTTCCATCTCACGTGCCAATAGATTACTTCCATAGAAGCGGCGGAGAAAGTCGATTCCCGCACACATGGCAGCGACAGGTTTCTTTTCGCTGATAAAATGTGTGACGCACGTTTTTATCACATGGGAATCTCTATAATTGTTCAATAAACCGATTCCACCGGGTATGATCAATGCATCGTATTCTGCAAAATCAACCTCATGAATATCTTTAATGCGTCCCCTACCGATGCGGGCTGCTTCTATAAGGATATTCCGCTTTTCTGCTATCTGCTCTGTCAGGTGGTTCACAGACTGCATGGAAACATTTTCTGCGACAGGAGTGTAATCACACCCATATTTATCAAGTGCTGCATACGTCAGAATTACCTCTTCTATACATGAACCATCACCGAGGCCACAGCCTGCTAATAGAACTAAATACTTCATTTGTTTTCACCCCCACAACTCACGGTTTGCCAACGACTTCTCACTAATAAGCATAGCATATAAAGCGACTTACATCAACGCCTTCTTCATGGTAAATCAGCGACCTTTTTATGAATACCGTTCTGTTTTGCCTGTTCGCTCGCCGCCCTGCGGCGTTCCTCGCTGTATGGGGCAGTCAGACGGAAGCTCAATCTGCCTTTTTCAATCTCAAAGGTTAGCCCGCCTTGCTCGTCATCGTCGGTTTGGCGGCAGCATTGCGGGTACTTTGCCGCAAATGCCGTCAGCCGCTTTTTGAGATCGGTGTTGTGGGTCTGCACCTCGATCATGCGGCTATGCTCGTCAAAATAGATCACCGTTGTCTTTTGCTTCTTGGTAAGCCCTGTTCTCATAAAACCTCCTGATTTTCACGATTTTTTCTCAGCTCTTGAATTGGCAAAGTGCTGCGATTTTTCGATGGAAGCACCCCAAACGATGCGCAGTACGTTTCGCATTGTCCTATCGGCTGATTTGCCACTTTTCCAGCTCTTGACTGCATTTTCACGATGTTTTGTTTGTGCGGCTTTTCAGCCACTCCATCAGCTCATTTTTCATCACCAATTTGCGCCCTCCGATCCGCAAGGTCGGGAAGTCCGGGCTGCTCAAAAGGTTGTATGCCCCCGCTTTGGAAATCTGCAACGCTTCGGCAAGCTGTTTTGCGTCCATCACATCGGGCATGGCTTCAAACGGTTCTTTGCTCATAAAATCTCCTTTCCCGCATGAAAAAGCAGCAGTCACCATCTCGGTAACTGCTGCCGCTTCTGCGTCTGTTTACTTGTCCAAATACTTCTGATACTTCACTGTCACATAGTCCTCATAGGCTCCCGCGATTTTGGCGATCCGCTTATGGACTGCGCTGGCGGTCTTGTAGCCGACCTTGTCCGCAATCTCCTGCTCGGTGTAGCCCTCCATCCGCAGCTTCAATATCTCTCGGTCTTTCTCTGTGATATTCTGCTCGGAAAAGGATGCAACCTGCATTTCAGAAATGACCTTCTGCTCAAATTCGCCGCGAGGATCGGCTACCTCGAAAATATCGCCGTCCTCATTCTCCATCATCTCGTCAAGAGAAATCGGCTTGCCGGAACGGTTGTGATGCCACTTCCGCATGAAGTCCGTCTTGACGATGCTGCCGGTGGTTTCGTAGTCCTCCACGGTGCGGTTTTCCCAGATCGCGTCGATCATCGGCTGCCAGTTCTGCTCCGCAATCACCATGTCGGTGACATTGCCGATCAGATTGCTGAACTGCTGATAGGTCAGCCACGGCACTTCCACGCCTTGCGGAATATTGTAAAGGCGCTGGAAACCAAGACCGTTCTGCTCAAACTTCATGCGGATGTAGGGGATGATGCTGTACGACAGCCGCCACAAGGGGAAGTAGCCTGCGTATTGATTCCAGTTGCCGGGGATCTCGCGGTAATTTCCCTTGCGATCTTTCACTTGGAAAAACTGCCATGCGCTCCATGCATAGCAGTCCCACACAAGCAGCTTGAACATATCATCGCATACAATGTGGTCATACCTGTCCGTCCGCAAGACCTCATAGGGACAGCGCGGCAGCTCGCAGGCTGGTTTCCACTTCTCCGCAAGCTCTCGCGGCAGACTGTAAAACAGCGTCAGCCATGATTTGTCGCTGTCCTGCGGTATCTCGATGATCTCACCGGGCAGCACTACAAGAAAACCGTTCGGGCCTGTCTGTTTGTCCATCAGCGTCACCTCCAATCGCTTTCGTATTCAGCCCTCTACTATATATGGCATGAGAAGGGCTGAATTGTTCCAATGCTTTCAAACTTTTTTGAGATTTTTTGAAAAAATCTCGGAATGGATGGGATAGGATTGATTTGAGAACATTATACCTGAAAGCTGTGAATAAATCCATTGCTTTTCGTGATGACAAAAAAATAACGGGTATCCGGCGCTCACCGGATACCCGTTATTTCGTTGCCAACCCTGCATGACAGATGCCATAATTGTAATTTCTTCGATTACTTTCTTATGAGCACCCATGCGAGGGTCCGGATGTTGTTTTTTATTTTTTCCCGATGACGCAGCAGATCAGAAACGCTGCCAGGTCCGCAATGACCACCGTGGCGCCCACCGGGGTGCTCAGCAGGTACGACGCGGTAAGCCCCGCGCAGAAGCAGGCCACCGCCAGGATGCCCGCCAGGATCACCACGCCCCGGAAGCTCTTTCTCACCCGCATGGCGGACAGGGCCGGGAAAATCACCAGGCTGGAGATGAGCATGGCGCCCATCATCCGCATACCCAGCACAATGGTCAGGGCCGTCAGCACCGACAGAAACGTGTTGTACAGCCCCACCCGGACGCCGGTGGCCCGGGAGAAGCTCTCGTCAAAGGTGATGGCAAACAGCTTGTGGTAAAACAGCACGAACAGCAGCAGTACCGCCGCCGACAGCCCGGCGCTGAGGGCCACGTCCGCCCGGTCCATGGCCAGGATGGAGCCGAACATATAGCTGTCCACGTCCGTGGTCATGCCGGTGGTGAGGCTGGTGACGATGACGCCTGCGGCCAGGGACGAGGCGGACACCACCGCAATGGCGGCATCGGCCCCCATGCGGCTTCGCTCCGTCAGCCGCAGCAGGCCCAGAGCCGCCAGGATCACCACCGGGATGGACACCGGCAGCGGAGCCCATCCGCAGGCCACGGCAATGGACAGGGCCCCGAAGGACACATGGCTCAATCCGTCGCCGATCATGGAATATCGCTTGAGCACCAGCGGCACCCCCAGCAGCGCCGCGCACAGGGACACTAAAATGCCCACCACAAAGGCCCGGACGATGAAGGGATAGGTAAACATTTCCAGCAGCAGGCTCATGACAGGTCACCTCCGAAGCGTTTTCCGTAGGGGGAGGCCAGGTATTCCCGGGGCGTGCCCAGGAACCACTGGTCCCGCCCGGCGTGGAGGATGGCGGCAGCGTCCCGCAGGGCGCTGCGGATGTCGTGGGTCACCATCACCACGGCCATGCCCTCGGTGCGGTTGAGATACCGCAGGGTGCGGTACAGGTCGTCGGCGGCGGCGGGGTCCAGGCCCGTCACCGGTTCGTCCAGCACCAGCAGGTCCCCTGCCGCGCACAGGGCCCGGGCCAGCAGCACCCGCTGCTGCTGGCCGCCGGACAGCTCCCGATAGCACTTGTCCTTCAGCTCCAGAATGCCCAGCTTGCCCATGTGCTGCAGGGCCTGAGACTTCTGGGCCGGGGTATAGAAGAATTTCCACCCCCGGGCGCTGAGAAAGCCGGACAGCACCACCTCGCTGACGGTGGCGGGAAAGTCCTTCTGTGCCCGGGTCTGCTGGGGCAGATAGCCGATGGCCCCCCGGCGGAGGCTTTCGTCCAGGCGGATCTCCCCGGACAGGGGCCGCAGCAGGCCCAGCATGCTCTTGAGCAGGGTGGACTTGCCGGAGCCGTTGTCCCCCACGATGCACAGATAATCCCCCCGGCGCACCTGAAAGGTCAGATGCTCCCAGATGGGGCGGCCCTCGTAGCCCAGGGCCGCATCACGGCAGTCTATGAGCACCTTCTGTTCGCTCATGCCAACCCCTCCTTCAGTACGTCCACATTTTTCCACATCAGGGACAGATACGTCTCGCCCCCGTCGAACTCCTGCCGGGTCAGGGTCTGGCAGGAATGAAAGGTCAGCACCCGGGCCCCGGTGGTCTCGGCGATGGCGTTGGCCACCTTTTGGCTGCTGAGCTCGATGGTGTACACCACCGGGATGTCCTCCTGATTCACCTTGTCGATGAGATATTTCAGCGTGGCCAGGGAGGGCTCGGTGTCCCCGGAGCAGCCGTGGAAGGCCGCCCGGTAGTCCAGGCCGTACTCCCGGCAGAAATACAGCAGCGGGAATCGGTCGCCGAACACCAGCAGATGCCGCTGCCCGGCCTCCACCGTGTCCCGGAAGGCCCGGTCCAGGTCCGTCAGCTCCCGGAGATAGGCCGCGAGCCGGTCCTGATACTCCTGGGCGTGGGCGGGGTCCGCCTGGGCCAGGGTGTCGGCGATGACCCGGCACAGGTCCATGGCGATGCGGGGGGAGGTCCAGATGTGCTCGTCGTACTCAATCTCCTCCTCATGGCCGTCGTGGTCGTGGCCGTCATGCTCGTCATGGGCGTGTTCGTCGTGATCGTGACCGCCCTGCATGCCCTCGGAGAACTCCTCCCCCAGGACGTGGGCGTGGTCCATCATGTGCACCACGGAGCCGATGCTCTCCCCGGCGGCGTCCAGGATGTCGTCCACCCAGGTCTCGCTTTCGCCGCCGTTGCAGATGAACACGTCCGCCTGGGAAATGCGGATCACGTCCAGGGGCGTGGGCTCAAAGCTGTGGGCCTCACGGCCCGCCGTTACCAGCAGGTATGGCTCCACCCGGTCGCCGCCGATGGCCCGGACGAAGTCGTAGTAGGGGAACAGGGTGCACACCACCTGCAATCTGCCGGTGTCCTCCCCCCCCCGGGGGGGGGGGGGGGGGGGGGGGGGGGGGGGGGGGGGGGGGGGG